>SKXQ01000151.1 GCA_007128315.1 Spirochaetaceae bacterium
AAGGACCGTGTACAGGGCAAATGCCATGGACAGGCCTCCCATTATCAGCGCGAACCGTGAGCCGGAAACCAGGCCGACGGTAATTACAACGGCTGCCAGGAGAATGAGTGTGCGATCGCTACTCTTGCGTCGCTTCGGGTCAATGTACGGAGAGAACGTCAGCATAGAGTGTGTCCTTGAGAGCTCGAGCATAACACAGGAGTAAGGGCCTATGGAACTGAAAACAGCGTTTCCCCGAACGCGTAAGCCCCGGACGCTCGAGTGGGCGTGTGCGATTCACGGTGGTGCAGGGGCGATTCCTCTTACGACGCCCGAGGAGACGGTGAAGCGGTACCGGGAGGCTCTTGCCGGTATTCTGGCCGGTGGTATCGAGCTGCTGTCAGACGGTGCCGCCGCAATCGAGGTCGTCGAAGCCCTGGTGACCGCCTTCGAAGACAACGAGCTGTTCAACGCGGGACGCGGTGCTGTTTACACATCCGATGCCCGACACGAGCTGGACGCGGCAATAATGGACGGTCTGACCGGCCGGTCCGGATCGGTTGCAGGGGTTCGTCGCGTTCGTAATCCAGTGCGTCTCGCGCGAGCGGTTCTCGACAGTCACGATCATATGTTTTACGCCGGGGAAGGCGCCGATCGCTTTGCAGAGACTCGGGGACTCGATCTTGTGGAGAACGGGTATTTCGACACTGCCCACCGGTATCGGGCTTTGTGCGAGGCACGAGGACACGGTACGGTGCTGCTCGATCACGATCAGGGATACGGGACCGTCGGTGCCGTTGTACGGGACCGGACGGGTAACCTCGCAGCCGCAACGTCGACCGGTGGAATGACAAACAAGGCGCCTGGCCGTGTCGGGGACACGCCGCTGATAGGAGCGGGTACATACGCTGCGAACGGACTCGCCGCGGTATCCGCGACGGGGCGAGGCGAGGCTTTCATGCGGCACATGGTCGCGTATGATCTGTGTGCACGTATCAGGTATTGCGGAACGGCTCTCGAGGATGCCGCCCACGATATCGTGATGAACGAAATGAAAGCCGGTGACGGAGGCATAATCGCGGTGGATCATGCCGGCACGATTGTGATGCCCTTTAACTCCCCGGGTATGTACCGGGCAGCCGCTGACAGTTCGGGAGACTTGATTGTGGCGATCTGGGACTCTCCCGAGCCTACGTCCGGCACTCGATAACGTGGAGGCCGCTGTTCCATTGGACTGTCTTCGCGTCGAGCTCCCGGATTACCCACGCGCGGACTTCGCTCAACCCAGCACCGCCGAGCTCATTGTGAAGGTAGTTACCATATCCTCCCTGGCCCGGCGTGAACCATGACTCTATCATGTCGGAGCTCAGAGTCCGTTCGCGGGACAACTGTATTGTTTTCGCAGGCTGTACCGTAAAGCCGCTTTCTTCAAGACGGGCCCTGAGCTGCTCTGATCGTTTTTCGGGAACGGCACCGAAAATCTGATCTTCTGCTCGTATCAAAGCCTCCCTGTGGCCGGCACCTTCCGTAGCGTCGTGTGTCAGGAGCTCGCTCAGTCTCTGACCGGACTCGGGAGCAGGTTCGATGCACAGACAGGTGCCTGCCGGGGATAGCGCTTCGCGCAGCAGTTTCAGTTCGCGCTGAGCGTCAGTCTGTGAGCGTAGCACCGGATCGAGAACCGCGAAAAGCCTGTACAGGATCATGTGGTCAAAGATGGGCGTCGCACCGTCGAAGAGTTTTCGCGTCTCGGCGAGACCTTGTTCGCCGAGCATCGCTGAGGGAAACCCTGAAACGAGATGCGGCCTCCACTCACGACGAGAAAGGTGATGCTCGAACCATGCGAGCTGTTCCTTCTTCGCTATGCACGAGGCGAGCAGGCCTTCGGGGACTCGTTTGAGTGCCTCCCACGCAATCGCAGGAGTTGCCCCTTCGAAGGTGAAGATTCGACTGTGTCGTTGCACGGGTATTCTGGAGAAACAGACCTCGACGAGACCAGTGAAAAAGTCTGTCGACTCCCGGCTTCGATAGTCCCAGCGAGCGATACCGGATGCTCCGGGTGTGTAGCTCAGGACCTCTCCGTCGTCGTCAGCTCCGGTCGAGGCCATCTGAAGCATGCGTCGTTGATCCAGGGAGCCGGTGCGCCCAGGTTCATCTCCCTCTGTACCCGGCGTGTAGAATACTTTGCCGGAAAGCTCTTTTGGCAGATAGGTCTGAGCTACCCAGTGGTCACGGTACGCGTGAGGATACAGATATCCCTCACCGTGCCCGAATCCTTCCGCGTCTCTCGACCCGTCGCGCAGATGCTTCGGAACGTCCGCGCGGCGCTCGTGCTCCACGGCCTTCACCGCATCAAAATACCCGAGTGTGGAGTTACTCTTGGCGGCCGTTGCGAGATACAGAACTGCGTGTGCGAGATGAAACTGTCCCTCCGGCATGCCGACACGGTCGAATGCTGAAGCAGCTGCCTCTACCAGACCCAGCGCGTGCACGTCTGCGAGGCCGACGTCCTCGGAAGCGAACACGAGCATCCGTCGGAACAGATACTTCGGATCTTCGCCCGAGACGATCATCCTTGCGGTCCAGTACAGGGCTGCATCCGGGTCGCTTCCGCGCAGGCTTTTAATGAATGCACTGATCGAATCGTAGTGGTAGTCGCCTTCTTTATCGTACAGCAGTGCCTTCGCCTGTATGCTGTCCTCTGCGACAGCGAGCGTGACGTGAACCTCAGTACTCCGTATTGCGCCGTTCTGATCGGCACCGGTTTCAACGGCAAGCTGCAACGCGTTGAGCATGGTGCGGGCATCGCCATCGGCTATGCGTATGAGATGATCGAGAGCATCATTATCGATTCGAACCTGACGGGCACCGTAGCCCCGCTCCGTGTCCTGCATGGCCATCTGTGCAATCCGGCGCAGATGTTCGGGTTGCAGTGGAGTCATTCGAAAAATGCGGCTTCGGCTCACGAGTGCGGCGTTGACCTCGAAAAAAGGGTTCTCGGTTGTCGCGCCGATCAACACGATAGTACCGTTCTCGACCCATGGAAGGAGGGCGTCCTGCTGCGCCTTGTTCCAGCGGTGGACCTCGTCCACGAACAGAATCGTCTTTCGTCCGTGAAGGCTACGGAAATCACGTGCCCGGGCGACTGCGTCTCTGACATCCTTCACGCCGCCGAGGACAGCATTCAACGGAATGAACGCGCTCTTTGTCGTGCCTGCGATTACCCGGGCGAGGGTGGTCTTTCCGGTTCCAGGCGGTCCGCTGAAAATGACGGACCCGATCTGATCCGCCGCAATAGCGCGTCTCAGAAGCCGCCCCGGGCCCACGATGTGATCCTGTCCGACGAACTCGTCGAGTGTCCGCGGCCGCATGCGTGCGGCCAGCGGCATTGACTGAGCATCATCGGTGGTCTCGAACAACTCGTTCCCTGCCATACTACGCATCAGTGTGCAGTCTATCGAGCTCGTGTCAACGCTTGATTGCGGAATGACAACCTCCGGACTATGCTTTCACCACGAACCATGGACACGCCCGGGCGCCAGCATCTCGATATACCGTTTTTATTCTCTCTTTCAGAATCACGTTTTCTGGCGTTTCATCCGGATATTTCACGTGTTACCGGTTTGCCTCACGGTCTTTTCGAACGACATCCACGTGCCATGGCTGCATTCATCGGTGGGGCTGAAGCACAGCGTCTGCATACCGTGTTTACGGGTCTTGGTGATGGTCGTGACTGTAAAATCGATCTGTCCGTATGGTTACAGCCAGCGATTCGGTCGGATGTCTCTGTGCGCATCTATCGCCCCCCTGGATCACAACAGATTCTTGGTGTCGTACACGTGATCGGACAGGATCATTCGGAGCAGCGAAGAAAGGCGTATGATAGTGATCGTGAAGTACTCCTGGCCGCGCGTATTCAGCGGGTCCTCCTGCAGGATCTGCAAAATGCAGGCATTGACGGAATCGAGCTGGCTGGCCGGACGCTTCCGAGTCGTACAGTTGATGGGGACTTCTTCGTTTCCATAGAGCTGGGAAATGTGCTGGATGTCGTCGTTGGCGACGTAATGGGCAAAGGCCTTGCTGCGGCGATGATTGCCGCAGAAGGTCGAGCGCGTATGTTGAAGGTTCTTATGGAGTTATCTGCAGCCTGTGGTCCCGGTCTGCTTCCGGATGTCGTTGAACTCGTTCAGGGAATTCACGATCGTTTCGCGCGCGAGCTCATTAGCATCGAGCGGTTTGTAACCTTCACGTATGCACGGATTCTTCCGGCGCTTAATCGACTCGACTTCG
The DNA here is from genome assembly GCA_007128315.1 of Spirochaetaceae bacterium. Taxonomy (GTDB): domain Bacteria; phylum Spirochaetota; class Spirochaetia; order DSM-27196; family SKKC01; genus SKKC01. Next base: position 4,267 of record SKXQ01000151.1, read on the forward strand.
TTGAATGCGGTTGTCCGCCCGCGATTCTGTATCGTGCGTCAGACAGGGAGTGCCTGTTTCTCAAAGGCGATGACGCGCCGGTGGGGTTTTCTGCAGACTGGGTGTATACGCAGCACAGTGTTCCATTCGAAAGCAACGATCTTCTGCTTCTCTACTCGGATGGTCTGTCGGACGTCTCTTCGGACAACGGCGAGCAGTTCGGTATTCGCCGGATAGCCCATTTTATAGCAGGGAACGCGGGTATCGAGCCTCAGGAAACGATTGACCTGCTTTCCAGTCGCATACGGGAATTTGGTCCGACATTCGGGTTTCGAGATGACGTGACATTCGTTCTGGCGCGGAGAACCAGATCCGGAGCGCACCCGAACCGCCGGATTACTGCTATACGCAGGGATACTTCTGAAGGAGTATTCCGCCGGTTCTGTCTAAACGGATTTGAGTCGTGGGCGGGAGACCACGATGTTCGAAGCAACCCTGGACTCGATCGCTTCGTCGCAATCATCGACCTGGCATGGAAGATTATGCGGGAGTGCTACGCGAGCGTCAGCGACACCGGATTTCATGGACAGCGCGGATGGTCGTGGTTTCTCGACGAAATAACGGAATCGGATGCATCGAGTGATGTGGATACAATCAGCGGTGAGGAAAGACCGGCTCCGATGATCGGAACCGTTGGACAAGACGGTAGTCCGCACAACATCAATGTCATTATATCGCTGTATGACTCGTGGTCTCTGATCGAGCTCAGAACACCGATGATTTCTTCTTCGGCCGATGGAAACGCGATTATCCTGAGCGCACAGTCCTATGAGCCAGCTCACGACGCGTGTGATCAGAGCGCGGAGACCTGCCTGTGGGTACCTGATGCCATCTACTGCCCGAGCCTGTACGGAGAGCCGGTGTTCTTTGTCTCGGGCTGACTGTCAAACACCCGATTGACGTCTTCACAAATTCTCTTCAGGGCCTCGTCGTTCGATGGCTTCGTCGCGTTTTGACTCGAGCTCGGCTTTCTGCTTCTTCAGGTCACCAACCAGGGCCTTCAGATCCTTGATCGCATCGTTTTTCGAAGCCATATCCCTGTCGACGCGGCCGATTTCCTCGATGAGTTTTCTCGCCTCTATCCCCGCCTGCAACCGTTCGATCTGATCATTTTCGGACTCAATCTGCTTCTCACATTCGGCGATCTGATCGAGTGCAGACTGTGCTGCGTCGGCGAGTGTCGTTTCCGCGACCCCTGTCCGGGCGGTTTTACCCAGTTTCTGCAGGAGCGATACCCGTTTCTGCTCGCACTCCTGAGTCAGCCGTTCAAGCTCGGTGATCCTGCGACCAGGTTTCCGTCCGGCGCCTGCTTCTTCGAGCTCGCTTTCGAGTCCCCCCAGTTCGTCCTGGAGTCTTTCAAGCTGTGACGAAAGTTCGGTCGTGCGATCGCGGTTTCTTGTGTATGGCTCTAAGGCCTGATCGAGATCGGATGACTCGACGGAACCCGAAAAGTTGCTTTCCACGACGCGCTGGCCGAGGCGAAAAAACAGTCGCGGAAGAGACCCTTCCTTGTTCGCAAGTTTTCCCCGGAGCAGGGCGAGCCTGCCTCGTACGACCACTTTATCGAAGAATCGCTTGTTCTCAAGCTCTTCTTCTGCGCTTCGAATCTGTTCGCTGATTGACTCTATTTCCAGATGAGTGCTTCGCATTTCATCGAAGAGATCCGCGAAATCGCTGGTTTGTGAAGGATCGTTTCGTACCGCTTCGTAGGCGGCTTCCCCAATCGACTCATAGAAATTCTCGTTGTCTTTTTCAATATCGCGTATCTGCAACTGGAGGGAACTGATCTCCTGCTGAATCGTGGACTTGCGATCCGAGATCTGATGGATCCGTTCAATCACGCTGCTATAGCCGGATGCGATTTTCTCTATTTCGAGTATCTGCGATCGGAGATCTGAAAGGTCCGCGTTCAGATCCTGTGGAGGTTCACGCAGGAGAGCTTCTCCGATCTCACCGTGTGCGGAGGAAATCCGGTTCTCAAGAGACGCGATGACACCCTGCTTTTCCATTATCCGTTTTTCATAGTCAATCATTTCGACACTCCACAATAACAGTATGGACGGCTCCAGCGGGTGTCAAGTCGCGCGTTGGAGCAGTATATTGAGAACATGAAGCAGAAACACGAGAACACTACCTATGAGGTCGTCAAGTCCGACGAGCAATGGCGCGAGTCACTTACCGCGGAAGAGTATCGGGTGCTTCGGCGAGCGGGAACCGAGCGTGCGTTTACCGGCAGATATCATGACAGTAAGGATGATGGTGTGTACGTCTGTGCAGGCTGTGGCAACCCGCTTTTCGACTCGCAGAGCAAGTTTGATTCAGGGAGCGGGTGGCCGAGCTATGTCGAGCCGATAGCGGCGAATGCGGTCGAAGAGCGTGAAGACCGAAGCCTTTTCTTCGTGAGGACCGAAGTCCGGTGCCGGCGCTGTGGAGGCCATCTCGGTCACGTGTTTACCGACGGTCCGGAACCTACGGGATTGCGATACTGCATGAACTCGGCAGCCATGAGTTTTTCGGGCCGTGGAGCGAACGCGTAAATGACAGATCCGGAAACTGATGACCGGACGGTGCATCCCTCTGTCCTGTCCGCAGCGGTCGATTCACGACGACTTTTCGCCGTACAGACGCAGCCGCTGAAGACCCGGGCAAGTGACGCCCTCAGGAAGCTGGAGATGGCGGTAAGGAATCACGAGAGGGAACTAATCGACGTTCTGTGGAAAGACCTCAGAAAACCCGAACTCGAGGCGTTTGTATCGGAGATTTCAGTACTCTACCAGGAGATTCAAAAGCTACGAAAATGTGCCCGACGCTTCTTCCGACCGGTCAGACATCGTACGCCCATGTCATTCTTCTGGTCCGGCAGTCGTGTTCGGCATGAACCCTACGGCGCTGTGCTGGTCATCGCACCGTGGAACTATCCGGTCCAGCTGTCCCTCGTCCCGGTCGCTGGTGCTATTGCTGCCGGCAACAGTGTCGTCCTGAAGCCGTCCGAGTTGACACCTCACGTTGCAGCACTTCTCGAAACCATCGCGCGAGAAGCGTTTCCGGACGGGCTGCTCCGGGTTGTGACCGGAGACCATCGTGAGGCAGAAGCGCTTCTCAGGCAGAAGTTTGATTATATCTTTTACACCGGGAACACGAAGGTCGGCAGGATTGTCATGGAGGCTGCGGCCCGACATCTCACGCCGCTTACGCTGGAACTCGGCGGTAAGAGTCCTGCCATTGTGACTCGTAACGCAGATCTCGATATTGCCGCACAGCGCATTGCGTGGGGAAAGTGTTTCAACGCAGGGCAGACCTGTGTGGCACCCGACTACGTGCTTGTAGAACGCACGGTTCATGATACGTTTCTGAGAAAGTACCAGAAAGCACTCGCACGGATGTATGGGGCGAACCCGGAGCAGAGTTCCGACTATTCCCGGATCGTGAATGACAGGCATTTCAACCGGATCAGCGGTCTGATTGACCGAACCGAAGGTACGGTGTGGAACGACGTCAGGAATCCGGGTACCCGTTTCGTAGCACCAATGGTGGTTATCGACGTCGGCTGGAATGATGCGCTTATGTCCGAAGAGATATTCGGTCCTGTTCTTCCGATACTGAAATACGACGATGTGCCGGAAGTGTTCGAGGTTCTGTGTCGTCGACCGAAGCCGCTGGCGCTGTACGTGTTCAGTAAACAACGTCGCGAATCCGAAGGAATTCTTCAGCGAGTTCCAAGCGGTGGGGGGTGTATAAACGACGTGGTTATTCACGTGGCGTCGTCTGAACTACCGTTTGGCGGTGTCGGAGACAGTGGTTTCGGACGTTATCGGGGGGTTCACAGTCTTCGGACCTTTACCTACGAGCGGGCCATCGTAAATCACAGGATCCGGCCTGAACTTCGTTTCCGGTATGCACCATACAAGGGGAAACTTAAAATTGTCCGTCGTCTGGTCGGCCAGTAGTCGAAACGGTATCGTATCCGGGTTGCGACCGTTTCGAGTACCCGAATCACCAGCGTCAAGCGAGATGCCAATGACGTGTTGTCTGCGACCGCTGTTTTCCTGTACGCTGTGAATCTCATGAGTTTTTTAGACTATTCCCTGTCGGAGTCTGTTATGGCGGGTATCTCCGACGCAGGGTTCACGGAACCAACCCCGGTACAGGTGCAGACGTTTTCACATACACTCGCCGGGCGGGATGTCACGGTACAGTCCCAGACAGGCACGGGTAAGACCGCCGCATTTCTGATATCAATCTTCGAGCTGCTCACCAGGAATGAGTCCTACCGGGGAGCGAAGGCCCTGATCGTTGCGCCGACAAGAGAACTGGCAGTGCAGATCGACGAAGAGGCGAGGCTTCTCGGTGCGCATACAGGAATCAAGACCGGCTGTTTCTACGGTGGTGTTGGCTACGGGAAACAGGAAGACGAGATTGCTCGTGGCGTCGACATCATTATTGGCACTCCGGGTCGACTTCTCGACTTCTGCCGGTCGAAGAAGCTGGATTTTATGTCCGTCCGTATCTGTGTAATAGACGAAGCCGACCGCCTGTTTGACATGGGATTCTACCCGGACATTCAGGAGATCATGCGAAAAATGGTGGATCGCACTGAACGCACAACCATGCTTTTCAGTGCAACGCTCAGCACGAAGGTACTGAACATCGCCTGGAAATACATGAACGATCCGGTAGAGGTCGAAATCGAGCCCGAACACCTGACCGTCGACCGCATTGATCAGTCGGTATACCACGTGGCACGTGACGAAAAAATGCGGCTTCTGCTCGGCCTGTTGCAGTCTTTCAAACCACGGAATGCGCTTGTGTTCACGAATACCAAAGTGAAGGCCGAGGAGGTCTCGAAGCGGCTATCAATGAACGGTTTCAGTTCACGCTTCATAATGGGAGACCTTCCGCAAAGCAAAAGAATGCGCATTATTGAGGATATAAAGAACGGGAAGAACCAGTTCGTCGTCGCGACCGATGTGGCAGCGAGAGGGATACACATCGATGACCTCCAGCTCGTCGTTAACTATGACGTTCCTGAAGATCCGGAAAGCTATGTGCATCGAATCGGGCGCACAGCCCGTGCAGGCCTCGACGGCAAGGCGATCACGCTCGCGTGCGAACAGTACGTGTTTGGTCTCGAGCCCATTGAGGAGCTTATTGGTAAGAAGATACCCGTAGAACGCTTTGGACCGGATCTGCTTGCCGAAGACAAGAGCGAAGGCATGAGCGTCCGGTACGGGCGTGTCCATGACACCGGTCGCAGAGGGCATGACCGCGGTCGCCAGGATAAGCGCTCCGGAAGTCCTCGCCGGAAACAGCAAAGCCGGTCTCATCACGGACATCAGGCCGATGACCGAGCCGTGGAAGCGGCGAGCTCTCATGGTCCGTCCGGCGGTAAAGTGCACCGCGACCCAGTGCCGGACGCTGCGAAGCCGCACGGCGCAGCACGCCCGAAGCAGCGCAGAAGTCGACGCCCCGCGCACGAACAGCGCTCAGCACCAGAGGGAGCTCGGAGTCCGAAGCCTGATCAGGGGGGGCGCGACAAGAGCTCGGATGCGCTTGAGGACAGACTCGCACGGTATCGTCAGAAATACGGTGAGGATTTCGTACCAAAGCACATCGAAACCAGCGAAGACAGTAGGAGCGGGAAGGTTGCGGCAAAGCCGCGACATAAACAGGATACGAGTAAAACGCCGACGGATCGGCAGAAACCGGATCAGAACGAATCATCGGAAACTCCGCGATCGGGAAGGTTTCGACGCTTCGTCGACGGCCTTTTCGGAAAAAAATAGCACCGGGGGGGCGTTGACAGCTAAACGCTCATTTCGTTAGTGTACTGATTCCGAATTGTTTACAGGAGCATAGAGAGCAGAATGGCAAGAAACACGAAAGCCAAGGGAAAAATCGTACGCCGATTCGGCGTCAATATTTTTGGAAATCCCAAGTACGACCGACTTTTGAAGCGTAAGCCGTCTCCCCCGGGAGAACCCAAGAAGAAGAGGGTCCGTCAGACTGAATACGGTCGACAACTTGGAGAAAAGCAGAAACTCAAGTTCGCGTACGGGCTGAGTGAGAAGCAGTTCAGCAACCTTTTCTATAAAGCGAAGTCAATGAAAGGTGTTACTGGTGACAATATGTTACAGCTCCTTGAGCGCCGTATGGACAACGTTGTCTACAGACTTGGAATGGCGGGCAGCCGATCTCAGGCACGTCAGCTGGTCAGTCATGGCCACGTGCTTCTGAACGGACGTAAGATTACCGTGCCGAGTGCACTGGTGCGGCCTGGTGATACGGTCGGTGTTCGTGACCGCAAAGCCACCAAGGATCTGGTTCGGCGATACCTTTCGGAGAACAGTGCGCGTTCAGTTCCGCCGTGGCTCGCTCTCAGCAGAGACGATATGACGGCAAGTGTTACTGTTATACCGAGTCGGGATCTCATTCCGACGATTGCAGACGAGCAGCTCGTTATCGAGTACTACGCGAAGCAGTAATATTGGTGTTAATTCCGTTTTCAAACCCCTGTCAGGTCCGACAGGGGTTTTTTTATGTCTTACCTGTCATCAGCTTCATATGAAAACAGGTACCGCGTTCTATATACTTTTACAGAGATGACCGAAAATATAAGCGTTATACGTTAAGGAAGGTTCAATGCCGAAGCTCCCCGTACTCTGTCGAGATGAAGAAGTAAGAGATCGTGTCCAGAGGATATGTGAACGGTTTCAGAGTGTCTACGATCCGTATTTTTACACGGACACGGGCGAGTTTCTTGAGTCTCTTCGCTATGACCTTCCCGAGGCCGCAATTATCAACTTCAGTGATCAGCTCGACGACGCAACAACGGTTCTCAGCACCATACATGGTGACCCCTGGCTTCATTATGGCGGTATTGTTGGTGTCTGCAGACAAAGGGATGAACATCGAGTTCAGGAACTGCTCTCCGGGTCAAACGTAATCAGCCTGATCCGAAGGGGGGAGTTCGTCTCCCATTTCTCCCGTGTTATTCGAATTCTGGTTCACAATCGGCAGATTCTGTTTCAGCGGGATATTCAGAAGTACCTGCTCAAAGATATCAGCGGGTCATTTGTCATGGACAGCGACCCCTTCAATGCGCGCACTTACACGAACCTCGTCACAAACTATCTGTACAACTCCAACTATATCGATCGTGACGGAAGAGACCGGCTTCATGTCGCTCTTTTCGAACTGTTAATGAACGCAATTGAACACGGTAATTGTGGTATCTCTTACGAAGAAAAGAACGCCTGGCTTGGTGAAGGGCAGGATATCCTGTATCTGATTCGGGAAAAAATGGCGTCTCCGGAAATACGCGACAGGCGGGTGCATTTTTCTTACCGAATTTCGGACGATCGGAGTGTGTTCCGTATCAGGGACGATGGGGCAGGTTTCGACTGGCGCGCGCGTATTGCCGACACCGCTCCCAAGCTCGAAAGCCACGGCCATGGACTCCGGATGACCGGTGCGTACGTCGACAATCTTCGGTATAACGACGCGGGAAACGAGGTCATGTTCGATTTCGTACACAAGACCCGTGAGGCAAACGCGGTGCCCGGACTCTTCTCAGAGAGCGAAGAGCGCATTGTCCAACCCGGTGATGTCGTATTTCGTGAAGGTGAAGAGTCAGACTACTTGTACTATATTGCGTCGGGCGAACTCGGTATCTATACCGGTGAGTCCCGAATTACTACCCTGAGCCCTGACGATATCTTTCTCGGAGAGATGTCCTTTCTGTTGAACAATCGGCGGTCTGCTACAGTCATCGCAGAGTCGAAAAGTCTGTTAATACGCATCAGTAAAAACCGGTTCGTGTCGGTGATAAAGGAAAAGCCACACTACGGCATATTCCTGGCACGACTCGTAGCGCAGCGTCTTGAGCGTCTGAACCGATCGTACGCCCAGTTGCAGCAGTCAATCTGACGCAGAGGCGGCCTGATCCGCATCCGTCTGATTTGCAGGCCAGGCGTCGTATCCAATTCGCTGAACCATCTCGATAACCTTGTCGACGTTGGCCTGATCGCCGTCGTGTTCAAGGTAGATGCGTGATTTGCCCCTGTCGACTTCGACGGAAGAAATTCCCTTCAGGCGCTTCGCAAAGTGTTCTATGGCAATAGAGCAGCTCGTACACGTGCCGCCCTGCATATCAAGCATTGTCTTTTCCATACCCTGAATATAGCAAAATCGGGATACGATGTCATCTTCCCCCTACAGGAAAAACGGCCGGACATGGTAGGCTGTCGGGGACAGAACCTGTGGAGGGTATCGCATGACATCGGTTCGGGAAGCGGCAGCCATTGCGTCGGGCTTGACGGAAGCCATCAGCCAAGCTTTTTTCGGGCGGAGTACCGCGATACATCGTCTGTTAACCGGTCTTTTTTCGGGGCTGAACGTACTCGTGGAAGACATTCCGGGCACGGGAAAGACAACTCTGGCACGTGCAGTGGCACAAGCCTGTGGAGCTGATTTCGGACGCATACAATGTTCACCCGATCTCCTGCCGGCGGATATCACGGGCATGATGATCTGGGATCCTCACACACACACCTTTACTTTCAAACCGGGACCTCTGATGCATCAGTTCGTGCTTGTTGATGAACTGAACCGTGCCGCGACGCGCACACAGGCGGCCCTGCTCGAGTCAATGCAGGAGGGTGCGGTCACGGTCGATACCATGCGGTACCCGTTACCGCAGCCGTTTTTTCTCGTTGCGACTCAGAACCCCGCTGCATTTACCGGAACCTTCCCCCTACCCGAAGCGCAGCTTGACCGGTTTGGCCTGTCTGTATCGATAGGCTACCCGTCCACCGGCGACGAGCAGCGTATTCTTGATTACGGTGTTGCGCAGCCTCCGACGGTTGCACGTGTCATCGACACCGATACGCTGGCAATGATCCGAGAGCGCGTGGCATCCGTCAGTGCGGTTGAAAGCGTACGGCAGTATATTATTCATCTGTCAGGTCAGACGCGTTCCACGCCGCTTCTACGCCTGGGGTTGAGCCCGCGAGCGTCAGCACACATGTTCGCGGCCGCACGGGCGGCTGCTGTGATCGCCGGACGGGACTATGTGGTTCCCGAAGATGTTCATGAAGTGTTTCTTCCGGTTGCCGTTCATCGGGTTGTGTTATCGGCCCAGGCATCAGTGGAAGGCAGACGAAGTCCCGAAATACTCGAGACCATCCTGCGAAAGACACGGATGCCTTCGGGAGTGTGAGAGGCATGGCAGACCACCCGGCCCCCCGACCCGTAAGCGAGTACAAACAGGGCGGTATCGAGCTGAACACCGGACCGGTGTTCAGACTGTTCACGATCATGCTCGTTTCATCGTTACTCGGGAGATACTTCGGAGGCATGTGGAATGTGCTTCGAGTGGCCCTGATCGCGTATCCATTCTTTTCTCTGCTCTACCTCGCGCTTGTCATCGCCGGGCTTAAATACGTGCAGGATGTCTCGACCGACCATCCGGTAAAAGGGGGATCCGTCCAGTACACCTTGAGCATGAGCAACGAAAGCATTGTGCCTGTGACTGGAATCCAGGCTCTGTTGTATCTCGGGCGGGACGAAGAAGGTGTGCGGTCGCTGACTCCCGTGCTGTACCCGAGACGCACGGTACGAACCGAACGGACTATCATATGTCCGTTCCGGGGAACGTACCCCGTCGGGTTATCCCGTCTCGCAGTAACCGATCCGAGTGGATGTCTCACAATCCTGCTCTCCGTGGCGCATCGGGTATTTTACGTAACACCTCGAGTGCTCACCGTCAGACCGGACATCTTTATGCTGTCGCGCGAGCGCTCCGGTTCGGATCAGGTGCAATCGAGGACTGGAGAAGACGTGACGCTGTTCCGGGAGCTCTCCGAATACCGACCCGGCGAGGATGCGAAGCGGATATTGTGGCGATACATGGCATCACGAAACGTGCTACTGGTGCCTCGCTATGATCGCGGCGTCGATTCGGGGTTGCGTGTGTTACTCGATACGCGCGTGACCACCGGGGATGAGCAGTCACTTGGTGTCGAAGACTGCTCGCTGGAGATCGTGATTGCGATTGCCCGGGCAGGCCTGTCTGCAGGTATACCGATTTCGGTCGCTGGTTTCGGCTTTGGACAGTTTATATGCACTCCGGACAAACCCGAAAAGCTTCATTCGTTTGTGGAAGACAGCATCGGCCTTTTCTTCAGGAGCAAAGCTTCACCGGTGCACTACGAGCCGGGACCGGACGGTCTGTCGGCGTCACCGGTGGTGTACGTAACACATCATCGGGACGACGCACTTCTGGAACGCATCATGGACGCCCCACCTGGCTCGTGTGGACTCATACTAAACATTTCGGGTATGGACCGTTCAGCCGGTGAATCATTGAAACGCTTCGCCGAAGGCATGCGTTATGAACGCAAGCTCTGCTACGCGCTCAGGTCGGCCGACGAACTGCTGGAGGTGTCGTGAAGTACCGGGTTTCGTTACGATCAATCGCCTGCGCGTTGTTGATGACACTGCTGTTTGCGGTCGGGATCTGGTACTCGGCCGCGTTGCTACGTGTACGAGGACCGGTTACCACCTTGATCGTGGCGTGCTCCGTGTATCTGTCGCTCGGCATCTTGAAGGCCGACAGCAGGCGCTCGTCACGCGTCCGAGCCGGAGTGCTTCTGCTTCTGGTTTCGTCGACCTTATTCTGGATCCTGATCACACCGGCGACAGCATACTCAGCATGGTTTCTTCTGGTCGATCGTGGCGTTCCGCAGGGGAGTGTTTCGTTTGTGTTTCTGCTTGTCGCGTGGATCGGAGCCTCGTACATTGCAGTCGCATTCCTGCGGCACCCGGTTCTGTGTCTGATGAACCTGGCCGCATGGTTTACTTTTATAGCATCAATTGGCACGCAGTCCCCACAGCTGCTTCTGGTGTTCGTGTGCTTCGTTGTGTGTTCATCTGCTGTCGCATACCGAACCGCTCTGAACGGCAGACTCGCGTACGGGGTCGTACTCGTAGCGTTGATCGCTTTGTCGGCAGCCGCCGGATCAACCTCCGTGTGGTTTGCTGCGCCTCGGGGAAGCCGGTTGATCGATACACGCGTGTCCCCGATGCTTCGTGCTGCAGCCATCCGCATCTGGCCTTCGTTCCCTCTGCTCGCAGGCATCAGTGGCAGCGGAGAAGGTTTTACCGAAGTAAACCTCACAGGAACCCCGCTGTTGACCGACAGTCCGGTTCTCGAACTCTCGTCATCCTCAGGGCAGGCCGAATACATTCGCAGTACTATCTTTGACACCTACGCGGATGGGTTCTGGACGACTGCTGTCCGTGATGTGCATCGCTTCACCATACTGTCCTCCGGACGTCTGTTACCGTCATGGATGGGAGGATCTGATTACACCTTGCACGAGGAAGCCCGTGATCCCGGTGCAAGGACGATACAGGTACGTGCCGACTATATCGAAGGTATCCCGTATCCGGTCAATGCTCCTGTTGTCGAACTGCCGCCGGAGTACAGGCCGGAACTCGAAACCGGAAGTCAGTGGGTTCCGCGGCTGGTCCTCACTGCGACGGACGAGTACCGTGTCCACCGGGTTGCTGTAACCGTAACGCGGCAGGAGCTCATCGACACACACAAGGCTGTGTATACCGCAGTCCCCGAACAGTTTCGCCGGGCGTTCGAAGGCATCGTCGACGGCGATTCAGCTGACGCCTCGCAGACCCTGACCAGTATACGTGGGTTTCTTCGGAACGACGCGACCTACGCCCTCGTCCGTCTCGACGCTCCGGACGGGAGAGATCCACTGGAATACTTCGTTCTGGACAATCGCAGCGGCTTTTGCATTCACTTCGCGTCCGCAGCTGTCGTGCTCGCCCGCATGCATGGCATCCCCGCACGATACGTAACCGGGTTTCTCGTTCCGCCGTCATCGTCGGTCGAGCCTGTCATCGTCAGGGGTATCCACGCCCATGCGTGGGGTGAGGTGTGGGGGGGAGGACGCTGGCAGGTCTTCGAGACGACGCCGGGTCCGGGTCATCTGACAGAACCCGGAACCGATGGAACCGACCGAATCAGCAGCGATCCTCTCACGAGGCGACAGCTTTCCGCATTCGGGCTTGCGCCTGATCCGGTCGTTGAACGAGAGAGCTCAGAGCTGCCTGCGAGGGACGTTATCGCTGCTGTACTCGGTGTTATTGTGCTTTCTGGTGGTTTAGTCCTGTTCTCGCGTTATCGAGCTGTGTGGAAGACCGGCAGTGATCCCGGGAGCTGTGTCGGGTTTCGAACCGACTACCGTTCAACCAGTCCTTTACAACGTAAAACCCGTCGACAGCTCCGTCGCATCGTTCGGACCTCAGGGGGCGCACATCCTTCACTCGTGGGATGGACCGGATGGGCCCGATTGCCGGTGGCGCGGCAGTACGCGTCGAAACGCGCAAAGCGGCGTGCGCGGGTGGTCGCTGACCTGGCTCACCGGACGTTCTTTTCTCCAAAAAAACTCAGGGAACGTGACCTTCGGTATCTCAAACGCGTCCGTTTCAGGAACCCTACTTGAACTGCACTGAGTGACCTGTCAGAATACGGAACTACCTTTTTCGGAGATCCATATACATGCTGACTGTCTCAGACGTAAAACTTTCTTTCGGGAACAGAGTTCTGTTCAAAGACGTAAACCTGCTCTTTCAGCCCGGCAACTGCTACGGTGTAATTGGCGCGAACGGTGCGGGAAAATCGACACTCCTTAAGATTCTGTCGGGTGAGCTCGAAGCCGATGGGGGAACCATTTCTCTCGGATCGGATCAGCGAATGGCTGTCCTGCGTCAGGATCAGACCGCCTTCGACGAGTTCGATGTTATCGATACGGTCATTATGGGGCATCAGAAACTCTTCAAGCTCAAGACCGAACGCGATCAGATCTATCTGAAAGAAGATTTCAGCGAAGCAGACGGAATGCGGGCAAGCGAGCTGGAGATGGAGTTCGGTGAGCTCGGAGGCTGGGAAGCCGAGGCCGAAGCTGCGACGCTCCTCGCCGGACTCGGGCTTCCCGAGTCGGATCAACAGAAGAAAATGTCTGAACTGGAAGGACCCGAGAAGGTGAGAGTTCTGCTTGCACAGGCCCTGTTCGGAAGTCCGGATGTGCTTCTGCTTGACGAGCCGACGAATAACCTCGATCTGGAGAGCATAACCTGGCTTGAAGACTTTCTGTACAAGTTCGAGAATACCGTTATAGTCGTCTCTCACGACCGGCACTTTCTGAACCGGGTCTGCACACACATTTGTGACATTGATTTCGGCCAGGTGCGTATGTACGTCGGTAACTACGATTTCTGGTACGCTTCGAGCCAGCTGATGGCCAAACAGAAACGCGACGAGAAGCGCAAGATGGAAGATAAAGCTGCAGAGCTCAAGGCCTTTATCCAACGGTTCTCGAGCAATGCGTCAAAGGCCCGTCAGGCAACTTCCCGAAAGCGACAGCTTGAGAACCTCAATCTCGAAGATATGCCTCAAACAACGCGTCGCTTCCCGTACATCGCATTTAAACCCGAGCGCGACTGTGGCAAGAACGTTCTTGAAATCCGCCATCTGGGAGTCAGCGAAGACGGAGCCAGACTGCTCAACGACTTCTCTCTCGCGGTACACCGCGGTGACAAGATCGCGTTCGTTGGAGGACAGACGGTACGAGTATCGGCCCTGTTCGACGTGCTGTGCGACAAGAAAACATTCGACGAAGGAAGCTTCGACTGGGGAGTTACCATAAAGGCCGGTTATTTTCCACGTGACGCCGGTCGGATCGTACGCGGTGACAGTTCCATCCTTGACTGGCTCAGACAGTACACGACCGAGGTCGACGCCGGGTATGTCCGGGGTTTTCTCGGCAGAATGCTTTTTTCCGGCGACGAAGCTCTGAAACCTCTGTCGGTTCTCAGCGGTGGTGAGCAGGTCAGAGTGCTGCTTTCGCGCATGATGCTCGAAGGCGGTAATGTACTGGTGATGGACGATCCGACGAACCACCTTGACCTCGAAAGCATACAGGCGCTGAACAACGGACTTATCGATTTTGATGGAGTCGTACTTTTCACGTCCCACGACCACGAGTTCGTTCACAGCATCGCGAATCGAATTATCGAAATCACCCCTGGTGGTGTTATTGATCGCATGATGCCCTTCGACGACTACCTGAAAGATCCTGAAGTGTCACGCCAACGCGATGAGTTGTATCATTCGCATGAGAGGCTTACTATTTAAGGTGAACAGGAGCGGAACGTGAACGTGGACCCGGCCATTCTCATCGTAGATGATGACGATCTGATAGCAGAGCGTTACGCAATCTTTCTTCATGAAGCAGGGCTTCTCAGAACGGAAACCTGCTCGGACAGTCGCGAGGTGCTCGAACGGCTGTCGGAGCGAACGTTTGATCTGATTCTTCTCGACCTGAATATGCCTCATATCGACGGTTTCGAGATTCTTGACCAGGTGTCCGAACATCACCCCGACCTGCACGTAATCGTCGTTACCGGTGTCGACACCGTAGATACGGCAGTCGAGTGTATGAAACGCGGTGCATTCGACTTTCTATCCAAGCCCGTTGAAGGTAACCGGCTCGTTACTGCCGTACGTCATTCGCTTCAGATACGCAGCCTGCAGGAAGAGGTTGTCTCACTGAGTGACCGTATTGACAGCGCCCGGCCGAAGCGGCCGGAGAGCTTTGAAGAGATCATTACGGTGAGTCGGAAAATGTTCTCGATTTTTGCCTATATCGAAGCGATTGCGGCGAGTCCGAAAAGCGCCCTGATCATCGGTGAAAGTGGAACCGGTAAGGAGCTCATCGCTCGCGGTATTCATCATGCGAGCGGCCGAAAGGGGGCTTTCGTCCCGGTGAACGTGAGCGGTCTTGATGATGCAATGTTCAGTGACACTCTGTTTGGCCACAGTCGTGGTGCTTATACCGGCGCTGAAAAAGCTCGCGACGGCCTCATTTCACAGGCAGCCGACGGCACGTTGTTTCTTGATGAGATCGGAGACCTCGGTCTCGCGTCACAGATGAAGCTCCTTCGACTCCTGCAGGAAGAGGAGTATTATCCGCTCGGCTCTGATCTTCCGAAGAAGGCGCGTGTTCGAATTGTCGCTGCTACGAATGCTGATCTGATGGCGCGACAGGAAGATGGAAGTTTCCGAAGAGATCTCTACTTTCGCCTCATGGCTCACACAGTTCGCCTGCCGGCATTAAGGGATCGGAATGAAGACATCGAGCATCTGCTTCGCCATTTTACGACTCAGGCGTGTAAGGATCTCGGGAAGCCAGTACTTGGTGTTTCTGAGCGCTTGATACGGTTGCTTACGCGCTACTCCTTTCCCGGTAACGTTCGTGAGTTGCAGTCGCTTGTGTATGACGCCGTGTCGGTATCAGCCGGACCGGACGTGTCCCTGCGCTATTTCGAGCAGACGCTGAACTATACCGATACCGACGAGGCGGCGTCGGCCATGGAGTCGCGTAACGAAGAGGCGGGGAATCCGGGGGCTGGTCTGTCGGCAATCGCGGATTCACCTGCACCGGAGCGAACCGATGGCCCCGTTACCATTACCGATGGTTTTCCGAAGCTCGCCGAGGTTGAAGCGTTTCTGATCGACGAGGCCTTGCGGCGATCAAACGGAAATCAGACCGTCGCGGCAGTCATGCTTGGTGTATCCCAAAGTACGCTCAGTCGTCGGACCCGCCGTACTGGGCCATGACGAGGTTTGCGTACAGGCCACCTGAGGACAGAAGTTCCGCGTGCTTTCCCTGTTCTACGAGCGTTCCCTGGTTCATGACGAGTATACGGTCGGCATGCTGTATCGTTGACAGACGATGTGCAATCACGAAACTCGTTCGTCCTTTACATAGTGTTTGCGTTGCACTGTGAACGAGTTTCTCCGTCTCGTTGTCAAGGTAGGAACTTGCTTCATCGAGGATCAGGATCGCCGGATCGCGGATAAGCGCTCGAGCGAACGCGAGCAGTTGACGCTGACCGAGCGAAATGTTCGATCCGCGTTCTCCGATATCATGGTCGTATGCGTCAGGCAGGGACTCAATCATTGTGTCTATACCCATGGCAGTAGTCACGCTTCGGACCGTGGCCATATCGGCATCAGGTCGTCCAAAACGTATGTTCTCCGCGATCGTACCCGAAAACATGTTCGGGTCCTGCATTACGAGCGCAATCTGGCTGCGATAATCTTTCTGGACGAGTTGAGTGAGATCGAAGCCATCGACAATTATCTGCCCTTCGGTGGGATCATAGAAACGACAGAGAAGATTTATGATGGTTGTCTTACCCGATCCGGTCGGACCTACGACTGCGATCGTCTGACCTTCACTGACGCGAAAGGTCAGGTCCCGGGTAACGAACTCATCGGTCTTGTACGCGAACCAGACGTTTCGAAACTCGACGTTTCCCGAAAGCCGGAAATCCGGAACACAATTGATGCGGTCGACGATGTCCGGCTGGACATCCATAATCTCAAAGATTCGCTCAGCGGAGGCCATAGCCCGGCTGATCTGGTTTAACATATTGCTGATCTTCTGCAACGGCTGGAAAAAGCGGTTTATATACGTCAGGAATGCTGCGATGACGCCAATGGTAATCATTTCCTGAGATAACCGGATTCCGCCGATCAGAAGTACCAGGGCAGGTCCGAGGGTGCCAATCGTCGCCACGCACTGCCAGAACCAGGAGAGCAGCGGGTAAAGCTTTCTTGCTTCATGAAAGTAGTTCTCGTTAAGCGAGGTAAAGCTTGTGATGTTTTCTTCCTCGCGAGCGAAGGCGCGTATGACACGGATGCCCGATATACTTTCGTTAAGAAACGCGTTTACATGGGACAGTTCGCGTTGAATACGGCGTCCTGTCCGCAGAAGGTATTTTTGCAGCACGAAAACGACAAAAGCAAACCCCGGAACAGTCACAAGAAGGACGAGGCTCAACCATGAATCCAGGTATATCATTGCCGTTGTAATGCTGGCGAGAAGCACGACATCAACGACGATCGTATCCAGGCCGGCACGCAGTAGTTCCTCGAATACCTGCACGTCGTTCGTGATGCGGCTCATGATGCGTCCGGTTCTCTGCGTATCGAAAAAACTGAACGAAAGCGTCTGCAGATGCGCGAAGAGATCGGCACGAAGATCGTGAATTACCCGGTATCCGATCTTCATCATGAGCACGCCCTGCGTTCGTCCGGCAATATAGAGAAGAATCACCAGCAGCAGGAGCGTCGCGGCGGTGCCGAGGAGACCGTGGTAATCGTTCTGGACTATGTGTTCGTCAATACCGATCTGCATGACCACAGGTATGGCGATAAACGCGGCTACGTTCAGAAAGGCTGCCGCATACATGAGGGTTAGTTGCTTCGTGTACGGTCTGAAGTAGACCAGGAAGCGTTTCAGAAGCTTCGTCTGAAATCGTCCGGTTTCCTCTTCGCTCTGACTGAGGATATCTACTGCTGTTTTCTGCGAGATCATTTCTCTTCCTCAAAAACGCTTAGAGTTCGCTCGCACCGGCATTCGCAAGAACGTTCTGTGACTGCACCGCGCTCCGATACAGCGCGTTTCGCTCGTAGAGCCGGCTGTGACTGTCTATGTCGGCGATACGGCCATCTGCAAGAATGACAATGCGATCTGCGAGTTCAAGCGTTGATACCCTCTGTGCAACAATGATGGTGGTGCGACCTTCGGCAAGGCGGGCGAGTTGCCGTTGAATCTGTTGTTCAGTCTCGGCGTCGAGACTTGATGTGCAATCGTCCAGAATCAGCATGGCTGGGTCCTGTAACAGTGTGCGGGCGATTGCAATACGCTGCTTCTGTCCGCCGGACACGCCGACTCCGTACTCTCCGACGAGTGTGTCGTATTGCTTCGGTAAAGACATGATGAAATCGTCAATCTGTGCGCGTTTCGCCGCCGCCCGTATCCGCTCTATTGACGCATCAGGTCTGGCAAACGCGATGTTTGATGCAATGCTTGCCGAAAAGAGAAATGTCTCCTGAAGAACGATGCCGATCTGCGAGCGAAGGCTTTGAAGATTCCATGCGGAACTGTTCACACCGTCGATTCTGATTATCCCGCTCGACGGAGGATAGTAACGCGGGATAAGTGAAATAAGCGTGCTTTTACCCGAGCCAGTCAAGCCGAAAAGTGCGACACGTTCGCCTGCCTCTATAGTGAACGAAACATCTCGTAGTACTGGTTGTGCATAATCGTACTGAAAGCTGACGTGATCAAACTCAACCTTACCGAGAACGCGACTGCTTCGTTGCCCGCGTGATTCCTCTTTCTGGTCAGGCGTATCGAGAAGAACACGAAGTCGCCCGGATGCACCGGTGGCCATGCTGATTGTCGCGGTGTTGAAGGCAAGAATCGATATGGGAAAGCGGAGGATTCCCAGATACGAGATGAAACCGAGCAGAACCCCCAGACTCATACTGCCATCCATAACACGCAGACCGCCGTAGAGCAGGATGATAATCCCCCCTATGCCGTCACTGATCATAAGAATGGGGTTTAGAAGCGCCTGGAGAAGTGACGCCTTCAGATCGGTATCCAGCATGTGCCCGTTTGTCTGCCGGAATCGTTCCTTTTCGCTATCCTCCGCGGCAAAAGCCTTAACGACGCGAATGCCTGACAGATTCTCCTGTATTCGAGTGTTCAGTCTGCCCATCTGGTTTTGCTGTTCGGCAACAGCGCTGCGCATACGACGACTGAACATGAGCGTAATCGTCATGAAAACCGGAACGATTGTGTACACGGCCAGCGCGAGCTGCCATTGGACATAGAGCATTAGAGCAAAAATCGTGGTCGATATCACCACTATGCGTATTCGGTGCTCGATTCCGAAGGCAAGAAAGTTTCGTACCAGCTGAATATCATAGGTGACACGAGACATCAGATCACCGGTATTGGAACGATCATAGAATGCCAGTGAGAGATGCTGCATTTTCCGGTACGTCGCATCCCGGACATCGCGAACGACGCGTTCAGCAAACCCCCAGAAGAATCGGATCATGCTGTGAACGGCAAGGCCCCGCAAGATCCCGGAAAAAACGAGTATCACGAATACCCGTGCAAGTCCGGTAAAGCTACCTCCGGCCTGCAGTTCCGGATATACCACGTCGGTGACGTAGGCGACGGCGACCGGAATTGCGTATGTGAGCAGGTCAGTCCCGAGAACACTCATCAGAGCACCGGCGAGGAGCGATTTGTGTGCGAGTACATACGGTTGCAGTCGTAAGAGCGTCCGGAACATGAGTACCGATAATGCATTCCGCATAGAAAAGCAATGCAGATTGAACAGATTATGCGTATTGCATTGTCTTTTGCATAGATCATAGTCGGCCGAAATCACGATACAGCGAAAGAATCAATATAAATCGTTGTATTACATATAGATACGGCCATACGCGGTGTTTTGGCACGCGTTTTGCTATGTATGAGTAGTGTCAGTGCGGGGGATTAATGTCACTGGAATCGTAACACGAAAACGAATGTAAAACAGATATCAGAATATAGGTAAAAACACATTTAAAAACACAGGTAAAACACCTCCTTTGCCCTGATTGGCGACCCGCGAAAGCGGGTCGCCGTCTTGCGGGAACCATGAATAATCGTTAGTTTCCATACAGAGATTCCGTAGGGAAGGGGGCATACAGGTGCGAACAAAAGCAGACTACCCGAATATTAACCCGGCCGAACCTCAGGGTTTGAAGCACGATGGCTCACCGTACGGCGTTCTGATCGTCGATGATTCCATGTTTATGGCAAAACAGCTGTCCCAGATATTGAGTTCGTCAGGATTCCGTATCGTTGCGACTGCCTCGAACGGCCAGGAAGCGCTGAGGCAGTATCAGACCCATGCGCCAGCGATAGACCTAGTAACGATGGATATAACAATGCCCGGTATGGATGGAATTACCGCATTGGAACATCTCGTTCGGACGGATCCGGAAATCGTGGTGATCATGATCAGCGCCATAGGCAAGGATGACCTCGTGAAGAAAGCGCTCCTGACGGGTGCGAAGAACTATATCGTAAAACCACTCGACAGAAAAAAGGTTCTTGAGCGAGTGGTACAGACTCTCAACCGATAGGCAGCAAGAGCTCCGCTGTGGACCGAGAAAGGAGTCATGAGCGATGGCACTGCGATTCATCTCTACACTGCTGCTGATTAATCCTACACGTCACCCCGGTGCGGTGCGACGCCTTCAGAAACTGTTGAAACACGTCGAAGGCATCGATCTGGTGATTACCGACAGCAAAGAGGATTTTCTCGCACAGGTTCAGGGATTTCTCGCAAGCTCCTATCGCTATCTTCTGGTGTACGGGGGCGATGGAACGGCCCACGACGCAATCAACGGGCTCTTTGGCATCGATTCGACAGACCGACAGTCACCGGGGTCAACAGAAGTCGGGAAAAAAGGGGTCGGTTTTCTTCGTGGGGGCACCGGAAACGGCATACAGGACAGTTACAGTGTCCCGTATCGGCTGAAACAACAACTTCATGCGTATTCTGACAGTGTACGTCACGATCTGACTCTGGCGGTTGATCTGCTCGAAGTTACTGACGGCGAACGGCTCCGATATGGCCAACTGCTCGGGGTTGGGGTGGATGCCAAAATACTGAAACGACGTGACGAACTGGCTACGGTGGTTCGCAGAGGCAGGACGCATGTCAGAAGCGGCTTTCGATACTACCTTTCGTCGAGCTTTCAATTTTTCTTCGGATCGGGTTTCTTTGACCGACAGGAGTTTCAGTTGACCTTCCGCAACGGACGCTATGCGTTTCGTGGCCCCCGGGTGAACGCCCAGTTTCCATTCACGACCCTTGATCTGGTGCGTGCACCGCTGATGGTCGAGATCGGAACGCGGCCGTACTATGGGAAACTCTTTCGGGTTTGCCCTGACGTCGTATGCAACGACGGTTACTGTGACGTGTACGTTTTCGATTTCAAGAACCGTCGGGATCTTATCGGGAACGTCCTGTACCTCTGGAATGGACGTCATAGCCGTATCAATCGCCTCAGAGCCCGGTCAAATCGTCCGGTTATAGAACGATATCAGGTGGATCACCTGGAAGTCGCGGCCAGAAACCCGTTTCACTATCACATAGACGGCGAACTAATCGATCTCAATACGCCGGATGTCGATGGTTTGTTTCGCCTGAAGGTGCGGATACTGGCCCAGGGTATACGCTTCATAGTTCCGAGAGAGTTCTACAACATCTACCATCCTTTTGATCTGCCCGAGGAGACCCACCATTCGTTCTTCAATGGCGATTGACGAACAGTCTCTGTATCTTCCGGTGAAGACTCTTTTTGAGGCACTTGGATTCACCGTAATGGGCGAGGTCGGTGCAGGCGATGTCGTGGCCGTGCTCGGCGAACGCATCGTGACCGTGGAACTCAAGATCCGGTACTCGGTCCGGCTTCTCGAACAGGCAGTCGAGCGGCAGAAGACATCCGATCTGGTCTATGTAGGGCTACCGTTTGATGCTCTGTCGGCGTCAAGAAGTCGTCGAAACGCACAGGAGAACCTGGTGCGGCGGCTCGGGCTTGGGCTTGTACTAATTTTCGATGGGGAGTTGGCGCGATTTTCCTTTCATCCACAGTCAGGTATACCCCGGCTTGACCGGAAGAAACGGGACGCGCTTGTTGGAGAAATCAGATCCAGGATTATGGACGCCAATGTCGGTGGCAGCACTCGCACCGCTTTACTGACCGGATACCGTCAGGAAGCGATGTACCTCGCCATTGTACTCCGTTACGAAAAATCTGCATCGCCAAAACGCATACGTGCGCTCGGAGGAAGCAACCGCTGTGCAAGGATTCTGCGAGATAATCATTACGGCTGGTTCTCGCGTCTGAGTCGGGGTCTTTATGGCCTCTCGGAATCTGGTTATACAGAACCCGACCGTCTGTTTCCTGATGTCATGCAGGTCCTGAAACGACGTTTTGACGATTGTCGCGACTCTGACGGCCGGCAGGCCGAGATCCTGTAATAAGTCTATACGAGGTCGATGATCGCTCCTGCGAAGGTGTATCCTCCACCAAATGCGACCAGCCCGGCACGACCGGAATACTCTTGCGACGAGAAGATGTCCTGCAGACATAGCGGAATAGTCGTCGATGACGTATTTCCGAGATGCGCGATATTGCTGAACATCTTCTCGTTCGGCATCCGGAGCTTCTGTCGTACTGCATTAATGATACGTTGATTCGCCTGGTGGGGGACGACAAGGTCAAGGTCCGACGGTGTTATTCCTGACTCGGTGCACGCATCGCCAAGACTCCTCATCATGCCATTGATGGCCTCGACAAATACCGTCGGACCGTCCATGTAAATGTGTCCTCGAATGTCTGCAGGTATGCGCAAGGCGCTTCCATCTTCTCCTTTTGCAAGACACGCCGGTCTGTGAAGAAGAGCCCTCCAGCCGGGAGGGACATTTGTCACGGATGCGGCAACAAGCGTCGCGCTACTCGCGTCTCCAAAGACAGGCGCTGTGTTGGGGTCCGAGGTGTCTACCCGGCGGCTCAGGCTTTCAGCGGTGAGCACCAGCACATGAGCGTCGGGTCGGCCCTGCAGATAATCGTACGCAATCTGAAGGCCATACAGATATCCCGAACAGGCAGCATTCAGGTCATAAGCCTGTGGCATGTGATCTTCCGCCCCCCTGGTAAGACGGTGTTGTACAAGTGTTGAAACGGCCGGTGTGTTCTGTTCGGGTGTCTCCGTTGCACAGATTATCAGGTCGATATCCCGTATCGACAGACCGCTTTCCCGCAGTACGTCAGTCGCGGTCTTCGTGGCGAGATCGACAGCTGTTTCACCCTCGGCGAGCCACTGACGTGACTGTATACCGGTGCGTTTTGCTATGTCGGCGGCCGACCACGTCGGGCACATTTCAGAGATCTCTTCATTGCTGACTGTTCGACTTCCCGCGGAGGCCTTTACACCGAGTATTCCAACCCGGACAGTTCCTTCGATTCGGGCATGCCGCAACGGTGCGACGCTGTCAACGTCCGGGAGATCTTCACGAGCGAGATCATTCAGCCCCTGAATTCGCGGTGTACCGGGCAGTTCACGGGTGACCTGTCTGATCGGGATATGACCGCCCTCCGCCGCTGAGGCGGTACGGACCTTGAGAATTGGTTCGCCGACTTTTACCATGTCACCTTCGGGCGCAAGAAGGCGTTCAACGATTCCTGCAACTGGTGATCGCAGTTCCACGGCTGCCTTGTCCGCCTCGAGGTCAGCTATGATCTGGCCCGTTTCTATTGAATCACCTTCACGCACGCGCCATTCAACAACCGTGATCGACTCATCGGAGGGGCTGGAACCGATTGCCTCTACCAGATGAACTCCTTCTTCCGAGCCCGCATCGGGAATCCATTTCATGCTTCCGCCCAACATCGAAACGGCTGTCTCAAGTGTTTTTCGATACCCGGGAAGAACTTCAAGCTGATTTGCGAAATTGCACGGTACGAACGTATCCGCACGAGTGACGCGCTTCAACTGCGCATTTGCCTCGAGATTCTCCGCCACTGTCGCGATAATCTCAGCTCCGACGCCACTCGAGTGGTTGTCTTCATGCACGACAATCAGCCTGCCCGTTATGCGAGTTCGCTCGATGACGGCCTGATCGTCCCAGGGCGACAGCCAGCGCAGATCGATGACATCGCACTCGACACCGTACGATTCGAGCGTTGCCGCGGCCTTCATACAGTGCTCGACGGTGTTTCCGTACGCGACGAAGGTCAGGTCGTCCCCACGGCGTGCGAACCGGGCTCTCCCGACGGGAACGAACTGACGCGAAACGTCGGGACTTGTCGTGGCGTTGCGGTTGTTCAGGCAGTTCTTCGGATAAAAGAACAGAGTCGGTCGACCGCTTTCAAACGCTGCGTTTAACATCCCTGCAGCATCGCCGGCGGTCGCGGGCATCATGACATCCACGCCGGGCGTGTGTGTAGCCAGTGCTTCCAGACTCGATGCGTGAAATGGCCCAAGTCCCGGTTTGTAACCGCCGCATGTAATCATGACGATTACCGGTGCCTGCCATCCCCCGTCCGTGCGCCACCACATGCTGCCGAGCTCAGCCCAGATCTGGTTGTATGCAATAGGGAGAAAATCGGCAAACTGAAGAAACGCGACTGGTCGCTCACCAGCGAGTGCACGACCGACGGAAACACCTATGACACTTGCTTCAGCGAGCGGACTGTTCTCGATTCGGTTTCCGTACTTCCTGGTAAGGCCTTTCGTTATACCGAAAACGTCACCTTTGGGATCCTCAATATCTTCGCCGAACAGTCGAACCCGCGTATCGTTTTCGAGTCGATAGTCGAGCACCTCGCGTATGGCCTCTATCATCGTAAGACGTGTTGTGCTGTCCGGATCGCCGGTATATTCGTTTTCTGCATCCGTAAGACGAGTCGGAAGCGATGCCTTCGCGGTGAAGACCGGAGATGGTTCCTCGCTGAGCTGGACGCTCAGTGCAATTTGCAGGAGTTCCTCACGCAGTTCCCGGTTCGTCTGTGTGAGGAAGTCGGCTTCCACCCCGCGGGTCACGAGTTCATTTGTCAGACGGATCAGCGGATCTCCCGACTGTCCGACAGCCTCTATCTCTTCTGCACTGCGGTACGCGCGCTGGTCGTCTGCATTCGTGTGGTTGTGGAGGCGATCGACCGAAAAGACGACGATACGGGGTCCGCGGTCGGTCGAACGCATGCTGCTGATAACAGAGCGAAACTGCTCGCGGGATCCGAGTGGATCTCGTCCGTCGATTCTCGTGATAGGAATGCCGTAGAACGCGTCAGCCGGCCCCGTCGGGTACTCGTAAAACGTGTTGCCCCGGGTCCGTGTTGAAATGGCGAAAGCGTTGTCCTGTACCAGAAAGAGCACCGGGAGTGTTTTACGTACAGTGTGCGCGATCGCTTCCAGAACCTCGCCCTGCTGGGTCATGCCGTCTCCGAGACTGCAGAGGACGATTGGATTGCCTTCGCGCTCGCGGATTGATGCGGCGATACCGGCAGCCTGAAGCGCGCTGTTACCGACTGGACCGACGAGGCTGAGAATCTTCAGATCGGGAGCACTCATGTGTGCGTTCATCTGGCGACCGCGGCTGTGACTGCCATCTTTGTTAAAAAGAGACATAAAAAACATGGAAGGGGTCACACCACGCGCAAGCATAAGGGCTTTGTCACGGTAGTGACAGTGGAGATAGTCGTCTGTCGTAAGAAACTCAGCAAGCGTTGCTGATGCTTCATGGCCGGCCCCGGATACGTGGAAAAAGGCTTCTCCTCTGGCGGTGAAGTCCTGTTCGATGAGATCCATTTCACGGGCGGTCGTCATGATACGATAAAGGTCAATTAAGTACTCGGTGCTTCGTTCTTCCATGTCGGTTTCGATACTCCCATTTCTGGACAGTGCAGCTCATGCTTTGACACACACGTACGGCAACGTGCATATTTAAGCGGTTGGATTGCAGTAAATCTGACAAATATTACCATGCAAGCACAAGTGGGTCGACCGTTCCTGTAGATTCAGTGGCAGCTCGACGCTGCGTTCACGCTGAAGAGGTAAAGAACCAGAAGAACCGCAATTGAAGGAGTCGAAAGGTTTATGAGTAATGGATCAGTGAATGACAGTTTTGGTGTTACGAAGCGCATGTCCAGCGCTGTAGGTGAGCTCACGTACTACGATCTTCATGAGTACGCTGCTAAATACAACCCGCATATCGAGAAGTGGCCGGTGAGTATGAGAGTCCTTTTCGAGAGCGTTCTGAGGAACGAAAACGGTTTAGAGGTCACCGAAGACCATGTTCGCGAACTGACCCAGTATAATCCAAAAGCGCCACAAATCATCGAAGTCCCCTTCAAACCGGCTCGTGTCCTGTTGCAGGACTTCACCGGTGTTCCCTGTGTCGTCGACCTGGCGGCGATGCGAAGCGCAATGGCTCGCCTTGGAGGAGATCCGTCGCGCATTAATCCCGAACTTGCGGTTGATCTTGTTATAGACCATTCGGTGCAGGTCGACTTCTTCAATTCCTCCGACGCACTCAAAAAGAACTCTGATCTTGAGTTTCAGCGAAACCGCGAGCGGTACGAGTTTCTCCGTTGGGGACAGGGTGCGTTCCGCAACTTCAGTGTCGTTCCTCCGGCCAGCGGCATCTGCCATCAGGTCAATCTTGAGTACCTTGGCCGGGCTGTTCAGGTGCAGGAACGCGATGGGGTACAGGTTGCATTTCCCGATACGCTCGTTGGCACCGACAGTCACACCCCCATGATTAATGGTCTTGGAATACTAGGGTGGGGTGTCGGAGGCATTGAAGCAGAGGCCGCCATGCTCGGACAGCCGATTTTCATGCTGGCACCGAGCGTCGTAGGGGTCAAACTCGAAGGAAAAATGAACACGGGAATCACGGCGACTGATCTCGTGCTTCGAATTACCGAAATGCTCCGAAAACACGGGGTAGTCGGGAAGTTCGTGGAGTTCTTTGGCCCCGGACTCTCAAACATGACCGTGCCGGACCGTGCGACAATCAGCAACATGGCACCGGAGTACGGCGCAACCTGCGGCTTCTTCCCGGTCGACCAGCAGGCACTTGATTACATGTATGCAACGGGAAGGCCGACCGACCTCATTGAGATGGTCGAAACGTATACCCGTGCACAGGGAATGTTCCGGACTGATGAATCAGAGGATCCCGAGTACGAAGCAGTACTGCACCTGGACCTCTCGACTGTAGAACCGTCAATAGCCGGTCCGAAACGGCCTCAGGACCGGATATCGCTTCCGTACGTCTCGGAAAACTTCCGACGCTCGTTGACTGCACCCGTCGGACCGCAAGGGTATGGTCTGGAGAAATCGGAGATAGATCGCAGTGGCAATACCACGCTCGATAACGGAGAAACCGTTACCCTTCGGCACGGAGACGTCGCGATTGCCGCCATCACCAGCTGTACGAACACCTCCAACCCGAGCGTCCTTCTCGGTGCGGGACTGCTCGCGAAGAAGGCGGTGGAAGCCGGTCTTAAACCGAAACCGTGGATAAAAACCAGTTTCGCGCCGGGATCCATGGTAGTGACAGAATACCTGCAGCGGACAGGACTCATGGAATACCTTGAACAAGTCGGTTTCTACCTTGTCGGTTACGGATGCACCACCTGCATTGGAAACTCCGGACCGCTTCCCGAACCTGTCGCCAGAGCAGTCGAGGACAACGATCTTATTGTTGCGGGTGTCCTCAGCGGTAATCGTAACTTTGAGGGGCGCATCAACCCGCACACCAAGGCTAACTATCTTATGAGCCCACCTCTTGTCGTTGCCTACGCTCTTGCTGGAAATGTCGGTATCGATCTGACACGAGAGCCGCTTGGTACGGGCGCCGATGGGAAACCGGTGTATCTCAAGGACGTGTGGCCG
The DNA here is from genome assembly GCA_007128315.1 of Spirochaetaceae bacterium. Lineage (GTDB taxonomy): Bacteria > Spirochaetota > Spirochaetia > DSM-27196 > SKKC01 > SKKC01. The sequence continues at coordinate 31,716 of SKXQ01000151.1, forward strand.
TCTAACGAAGAGCTTGACGACTTTGTGAAGCGAGCCCTAGATCGCGATGCATTCATTGCGAGTTATTCCGGCCTCGAAGACTCGAATCCGGAGTGGAACAGGATCGAACTGTCCGGCGAGCAGGTCTATCAGTGGGATGACGAGTCGACGTACATACAGGAACCTCCGTTTTTCCAGAACATGTCACCCGATCCCGATCAGATTAAGACCATCGATAACGCCCGGGTACTCGTGAAAGTCGGCGATAGTATAACAACCGACCACATCAGTCCGGCCGGTGCAATCGACCCTGCCAGTCCGGCGGGCCAGTATCTCATTGACAGTGGCGTAGAGAAGCGAGAGTTCAACAGTTATGGAAGTAGACGAGGGAACGACCGTGTGATGACGCGCGGCACGTTCGCGAACATTAGACTTCGCAACCAATTGGCCCCGGGGACCGAGGGTAGTTGGACGACTCACTATCCGGGTGGAGAGGTCCTCGACATACACGCGGCCAGTCGTCTGTACGAGGCCGAACAGGTTCCCACGATCGTTCTCGCCGGCGAGGACTATGGTATGGGGTCGAGTCGTGACTGGGCCGCCAAGGGTGCATATCTGCTGGGTATACGGGCGGTGATTGCGATGAGTTTCGAACGCATTCATCGATCGAACCTTGTCGGTATGGGAGTCGTACCGCTTCAGTTCAAGAAAGGCGAGTCTGCTGATACACTGGGTCTTGACGGTTCGGAGACTTTTACCATCAAGCTGAGTGATGATGTCACGCCCAAGCAGGATGTTCAGATTGTTGCCAAGAAGCCCGATGGCACAGTTGTAGAGTTTACGGCAATGCTTCGAATTGACAGCCCGGTGGAACTGGAATATGTGAGGAACGGGGGTATTCTCCAGACCGTCCTGCGGCGCTTTCTGCTGGAAAGTAAAACGAACTGATCAAGCGACAGTACCGATGCGTAAGATGCCTGCTGCAGCGAACGGCACGGCATCTTTTTCGGGGTGATGTGTACTATACCGGCAGCTTCAGAACAGATCGTCCCATACGATTCCTGCACCGTCAGGAACCATACGGGTGACCCGCTTCCGGTGTAAGATATCGAAGAATCGCGGATGTATACCGGGACTGAGTTCTTTTTCCGTACGCAGTACCGCCATCGTACTCGCATCGAGGAGGTCACCTGCTGATAAATCTCGCGTTGCGTGTATGCTGCGATTTGTGCGTCCGTAGTTTTCTGTCTCGCTCTCTGCCAGACGGATTCCCTGATCTCCGAGTATGTGTTCCACGCGTTCGGAGCCGAGGCGCTCTCTCACCGCATCCATCCGATTCGATTCGCCTTCGAGAGCGCGCAGCTCGTTGATCATCTGTCTGAACTGGGGCGGCTCCAGAGCAACCGGATCGTCAAGACCGGCCCCTTCGTGTGATAGTGTCACGTGTTTCTCGAGTATCACTGCTCCGACAGCCCACGAAACCATCGGAACGGCAAACGCGTCAAGACTGTGATCGCTTACGCCCCACCGACGGCCGGTTGCAGCGCTCCGGACAGGGAGCGAGCGTATATTGTAATCTGACTCAGGCGCCGGGTACGACGTTACACAGTGAAGAAATGTCAGATCCGATTTTCTAAGGCATCGGTTTGCCTCATCAATATCCGCGAGAGTACTCACACCGGTACTCGCGATAATGGCGACTCCGCTTGCGGAAACTGCCTCGAGCAAAGGCGTATGCACGAGCTCCGGCGAAGCAATCTTGATCCGGTCGACATTCAGGGCGAGTAAGCCTTCAAGGCTGTGAGTTCCGAATGGTGTACAGAGGAACCGTAAATCTCTCGACTCTGTTTCCGTCTTCACGGAATGATAGAAGTCCTGTGTCTGTTCGAGAGCGCGGAATCGTTCGTATAGCGGAGTCGGTCCGCCTGGCAGTGGTACCAGTCCCGCTTTCGGGTGAATAATCTCCGACGCGATAACCCACTGAAACTTGGCACAGTCGAAGCCAGCCTCCGCGACCTCGTCGAGTATCCTTCGGACGGAATCGATCAGTCCTCCGTGGCCGGTGCCGATTTCGGCTACAAGCTCCATGGGTCACGTCCGGGGAGCGATCAGCTCGAATCCGCAGTACGGAACGAGCGCCGCCGGAATCCTGATACTGCCATCCTCTTGTTGTCCGTTCTCAAAAATGCAGACAAGGGCGCGACTGACAGCAATCGCGGTCCCGTTCAGCATGTGCACATAAGAAGGTTTTGTGTCTCCCTCGCGGTACCGAGTACCGAGCCTTCGTGCCTGATAGTCGGTGCAGTTTGATGTTGACGTAATTTCACCGTACTCACCGTCGGATCCTCGCCCCGGCATCCACGCCTCAATATCGTACTTCCGATAAGCAGGACCTCCGAGGTCACCCGTGCAGGTATCGACGACCCGATATGCAAGTCCAAGTCCCCTCGCGATTTGTTCTTCGATGGACAACAGTGTCTCAAGCATCGCTTCGCTGTCGTCGGGTTTCGTGTACACGAACATCTCTACCTTGGAGAACTGATGCACCCGATAAAGACCCTTGGAGAACTGACCGGCAGCACCTGCTTCCCGTCTAAAGCAATGCGAAAAACCCGCAAGTTTGATCGGTAACTCATCCGTACTCACTATTCTGTTTCCGACATACGCACCGAGGGTGATCTCTGCCGTTCCGACCAGACAGCCTTCGTTACCTTCCAGGGTGTATATGTTACTTTCGGGTCCACGCGGTGAAAAACCGATTCCGGAAACGATTTCTTCACGCGCGATATCGGGCGTGATCATCGGGGTGAAACCTTCAGCCTGAAGAGTGTCCATTGCGTATCGAATTAGAGCCAGTTCCAGGAATACTGCCTCGTTCTTCAGATAGTAGAACTTGGCGCCACTGACCTGAGCTGCCCGATCAAAATCGAGAAGGTCCAGCGCCAGACCGAGTTCAAGATGGTCCTTTGCAGGAAAATCGAATTTTGGCGGCGTTCCAACGAACTTGATCACCTTGTTCGAGTCTTCACCACTACCGACCGGAACGTCGGGATGGGTCAGGTTCGGAACAGCTTCCGCTTTCTCACTCAGGCGTTCTTCGATCGATTTCAGAGCGCTCTCCAACGAAGGTATTTCTTCCTTTATGAGCTTGCCTTCCTGTATGAGCGTCGACCGATCCTCGTCCGAGAGCTTTTGCTTCATTTGTCGTGCGTTGTCATTTCTGCGACTTCTCAGCGACTCGAGATCGCTGAGAAGTGCGTTTCTTCGGTCGTACAAATCCACGATTTCCGGGATATCGATCTGTACGTTACGAAGCTCCGCGTTGCGTTGCACGAGGTCCTGATTGTCGCGAATAAACTTAAGATCTAGCATTGTGGGTTTGACTATAGCTTTCCAGATAGGTTCATATCAACATTACTGTCCGCGACCGTGGTGATTTTCTCATGATTATCTGCAATCAAAGCGCGTGTTCACCGGGTAAGGGTACATGAGTCGTCCTGACTCGATATTCTGACCTTAGGAGTGAGGAGGTGA
>SKXQ01000090.1 GCA_007128315.1 Spirochaetaceae bacterium
CGATGGTGTCGAGATTTTCGTGAGTCGCACAGACGGCAAGTCCGTGCATGTCCGTGATCTGTCTGATCCGCTGTGGAGTAATATCTCCGACTCCGGAAACCTGCACCGACGGATATCCCATACCTGCAATGCGTTCGAGGGTTCGCGTGAGATCATTCTCATTCTGGCAATGCTCCCTGACTGAGAAAAGGTTAATGCCGATCGTATTTCTTGTTTTCACGGGTGTCCTCTTAGTATGTACCGGAAAGATTTTCGGGCCCGTTTTCCGGTTCGGAAGCCGCCGGATCGTACGACGATCCGGCTTTCAGTTTCTCGAGCCGCGCAGCGTAGGCAGCTTCATCCATGGGCATTTCGACCGTCCGCGACTCGAACGACGAGAGCATGATCGCGTTTCCGAGCAGCACCGAGTTGAGTCCTTCGGGTGCCTCTGCAACCACACTGCCCTGACCCTGGACCGCCTTTACGAACCGTTCAGTCAGAATGCGGTGTCCTCCCTCTCCGTGATGGCTGAACGGTATGGTTGCCGGCCAGTACTCCGCCTTCGCAAAGGAAACCGGTGATTCTGCAATCGTTTTGAGCATCGACTCACGATTCCGGCAGAAGCTCAGCGTATCGTTCTCAAACACAAGCCGACCCTGTTCACCGACAATCTCAAGACGATTGGTACCAGGTGACTCCCCGGTGGATGTGATAAAATGGCCAATCATACCGTTCTGATGCTCGAAACAGGCTGTTACCTCATCTTCGACTTCGATCTGATGATACTTTCCCAGCGAGGCGAATCCCCGGACTTTTGACGGAAGACCAAAAAACCACTGGTACAGATCGAGGTTATGCGGACACTGGTTCAGAAGTACTCCGCCGCCCTCACCGGCCCAGGTAGCACGCCAGCCCCCGGTGTCGTAATAATGCTGGGTGCGAAACCAGTCTGTGATAATCCACGTCGCTCTGACGAGGCGTCCAAGCTCGCCTGATTCGAGCAGATCCTTGATTTTCTTCCAATACCCGTAGGTGCGCTGGTTGAACATGGCGCCGAACTGTATCCCCGGATACCGTTTCTGCGCTTCCTTATACGCTGCAATCGCCCGGCGCGCATCTGTACCTTCGACGGCAAGCGGTTTTTCCACCAGAACGTGAATTCCCTGGGAAAGCGCTTCGATGGAAATGGGCACGTGATCGTAATGCGGAGTGGAGACAAGAACCGCGTCCGGCTTCGCACTGCGGAACATATCCGACACATCGGTGTACGCGGTGCACGAACCGGCCTCGGCACCCGCGTCCGCGCGTTCGCGTATCCGGTCACAAACCGCAACAAGCTCGACTCCATCCATCCGGGACAGATGTCCTATATGTCCGCGGCCCATGTTTCCGATCCCGACCACCGAAAAACGAACCGGGGTGTTTTGTGCTGTATCTGACATCAACCTGACTCCTTTATTATTACAGACATCAGTCTAGACCCGGATTCCGGTGACCGGTATTGACGGACCCGTTGTACAGCATGGATAAAACCGGCAAGAATCATGCATATGCGTTCAGACAGTATGCTGCTCAGGGACCTGCTCCCGGACCAGATGCACGTCACATTTACCGAGCGGCCCATCCCTCAGAAACAGGGAACCGACTGGTCCATAGACCCTCGGGTGATTAACGACTACGATCTGTTTGTCTGTCTCTCCGGGAGTGCCGTATTCCGGGTGCAGGATGCCGAGTATCTGCTTTCACGGGGTGAAGCTCTGCTTGTACCGCCATACACGATTTTCTCCGCTCGACACGGGGGAGAGGGACACTTCGAAGCAGTCGCGCAGCACTTCACTGTTGATGTACTCGGGCGCTACGATCTGTTCAGTCTCATACGATACGAGCGCCATGTGCGTTTTGACAGGGCGTGGCCCTACGTAGCCGAGACGGTCCGGTGCTACATCGATTCATGGCAGAAGGACGGAACAAGCCTCTTCGGTCACGCACACTTCCTGACCCTGCTCACGCACTTTCTAATAAAGGCCTACCGCGGTGACAGCGCAGACACAGCGGTGCACGACATGTTTATTATCGAGATGGCGCATCTGCTGCAGACACGATTCGCGGCACCCGATGTCATGGATGAGGCTCTTTTGCGTTCACCATACAGCCGCGACTATACAACGCGACTATTCCGCGAGCACACGGGCGTCACACCAAAACAATACCTCATTCAGGCCCGCATCCGTGCTGCGAGAGAAATGCTTCAACAGGGGACATCCGTCAAGGATGCGGCGTTTGCGACCGGTCACAAAGATGAGCTATATTTCTCAAGACTGTTCAAACAGAAGACTGGCACTCCGCCGAGTGCGTATCGATCGGGAGTATAGGTATCATAATACATAGAATCGGCCGATGGGCCCCACCTCGCCGCGTCATTTTTGTTGCCGCAATTATGGCGCTTGTCATGAGCCTGCCAGGTCAGACGAACGGGGTGAGCCCATTTATTGATCCTCTTATCGAGGCACTGCGCATAAACAGAAACGCCTTGAGCCTCGCATATCTTATCGGAACAATCTCGAGCGCCGCGCTTCTCACCTTCGCCGGGCGGGCCTATGACAGGCTCGGATCGCAGACAACGGGAGCGATTGCCGCGACGGGCCTGGGCCTCAGTCTCTTAGGTCTGAGCAGATTACCCGGAATTTCCCGGGGACTGACCACAGTCGGGGTGGAACCGGCGATCGCAACGATAACATCGCTTACCGTCGGGTTCTTCCTGATCCGCTTCTTCGGTCAGGGGCTTATAACGCTGGTCGGAAAAACGATGCTCTTCAAGTGGTACGACGATAAACGGGGCCAGGCGAACGCGGTTCTGTCCATCGCAGTCCCCCTGGTTTTCTCCGGGGCGCCGCTCGTGTTCGATGGGCTGATCCGGGGAGCCGGGTGGCAGGGGGCCTGGATGATTCTTGGGCTGATCCTGTTTCCCGGATTTGCCCTGGTAAGTTTTCTGGTGTTCCGGGATCCGCCGAAGCTCGGTAGTACCCCGTCCGCTCATCCCGGTGTCGGAAGACGGCCCGGTTTTATTCCCGCGTGGCTTGTCCGACTGATCGCCCGCACCGGCATCCGACCGACACGCGAACCAATGCGCCCTCCCGTCGACGCAGATCTTTCTGAGGTACTGCGAAGTCTGCCCTTCTGGGCGTTCAATGGAGTCGTTACTCTGAGCTCAATGCTGATTACCGGATTCACATTCCACGTCGTGGGAATCTTCGCGGAGGCGGGAATTGGGCGGGCTACCGCGCTCGCGGTGTTTCTGCCAAGCTCACTCGTCTCCATAGCGGTGCAGAGCATCGGAAGTCTGTTAAGCGACTACGTTCGTCTGAAATACTTCGCGATCCTGCACGCCGTATCCCTGATCGTGTTACTGGCGCTGCTTCCCTTTCTGGGCAGCGGACCATTCCCCTACATGCTCGTTGTCGTGGCACACGGGGTGAGTCTCGCACTTTTCGGAATAAACAGCTCGGTTGTGTGGCCCCGTTTCTACGGATTGACCCACCTCGGCAGCATTAACGGTTTTGCGGGCGCTTCCATGGCAGCAGGGAGCGCTCTCGGGCCATACGCGTTCAGCCTGAGCTTTGACCTGCTCGGTAGGTTCTCAGCCCTGGGTATCGTATTCATACCAGTGTGCGCCGTGCTCGTCGTTACCGGTTTCGCGGCGAACAACCCGAACCGGCGCTATATAACTGAAGGTTCCTAACAGGTACCGCAGCCGCCGGAATGCGGGGCCGCAATCCGCGCGAAGTCGAAGCCAATCTGTTCCGAGATAAGCTCATTACAGGCGGCAAAACGTTCCTTGAGCAGAGATTCAGCATCCCTGAAGTCACGATTCACCTCGTGAAACTGCACAAGCTGCTGCAGTTGCTGCACCTGTGCGATCATTTCGTGGGTCACCGTCCCGTCGGCGTGAGCGGCGTTGTAGCGCCCGGCAGCTTCGCCGAGCTCCCGACGCAGACGCGAAAACTCCGCATCCGTCTCAACCCGCTCGACGGCTTCGCGGTACGCACGGCTTTCGGAACATTGCTCGAGGGCGCCGGCAAATCTGTCGGCTGCTTCGGTAATCTTTGTATCCAGTTGTCGCATTCGTGTATCCTGTCTCAGTGCGATCCACAGCCGCAACTGTGGGAGGGAGCTGCGAGGCGGGCGAAGTCGGCTCCGAGTTTCTGCGAAACATACTCGTTCAGCTGCTTCGAGCAGGCGATAACGTCTTCCTGAGCGGTAACGTACCGGTCCGCAGTTTCGTGGGCCCTCATGGCTGCCTCGAGAACATTCAACTGTTCTATATCCTCAGGCGTAATCCCGCCCCAGGACTTTTTCGCGTGCAGATCCGCCTGGGCTTCCTCGATCTGTCTGAGCAGATGCCGGGCTTTCTCGTCGTGCTCAACGGCAGAAGCAGCGGCGAGATACTCCCGGTACACCGCGGAATCCATGAAAGCTCGAGCAAAAGCCAGCGAGGCTTCCATGACCGGGCTCTTCGAGGCGGCTTCGGCAGGTTTGAGATCTGTCGACATAGTAACTCCTTGCTTAATAACCAGGCTGTTCGTCGCGGTCAGGGTAACAGGATTGACAGGGCTTCGTCAGCACCCCTCTCCGTCCACGTCGTCATCGTCTGCAGGTGGGCGCGCACGTCCGTGTTCGAGAATGTGATAGGTATCGAGCACGTTCGAAAAGCGATTCCGCTTCAGGCGTGCATAGAGCTCCGCGCTCGTCTCGTTCATGCCGGCGTTCCGCTTGTAGCGACGGAGCTGGCTCCGGCGGCGGGAGACGCTTGCCGCGGGCCCGGTATCGACCTGCCTGTCGTCGTCTTCAGGATTGACCGCCGCGACAAGCCGCCTGAGCAGTCGATGAATACGTTCCATGACAGTCAGGCGGCCCTCACTCATACGACGATGGTAAGCGGCTTCTCGAGCAGCGTTCTGAGCGTTGCCAGAAACTGTGCTCCCTGCGCGCCGTCAATAACGCGGTGATCGATCGTCAGACTGAGCATCATCCGGTACCGCCGGGAAACCGCCCCGTCATCGTCCATGACCAGTTCCTGATCGGCAGTATTCACACCGAGAATCGCACTTTGCGGGGGGTTGATGATGGGAGTGAAACTGTGTATTCCGAACATACCGAGATTGGTGACGGTAAAAGTACCCCCTTTGAGCGCGTCCGGCGATATTTTTCCCGCTTTGACTTTGTCTGCGAGGTCTCGAGCCCGGACGGAAAGCTCACTCAGGGTCAGCCGGTCCGCATCGGGTATAACCGGCACCATGAGCCCGTTCTCGACGGCGACCGCCATACCCAGGTGCACCGAAGCCCACGTCACCAGCTCATCGCCGTCAATGGCGGTTCGAACCTGTGGATGCTCTTTGACCGCTTTTGCCGTCGCTTTCAGAATAAAATCATTCAGTGAGAAGCGAATCTCGGACTCCGCGTTCAGGCGAGCACGAAACTCCATGAGCTCCGTTACGTCTACCTTTGCGTTCAGCGTAACCGGTGGCATCGTCAGATGACTCTCGAGCATACGGTCGCGGATGGCCTTCCGCATCCCGCTCATCGCGGTGCGCTCCGCAGGTCCGGCCTCGCCAGCTTCGATCTCCCGCGTCCGGGCAAATGCCGCAACAACATCCCGCCGCATGACCCGGCCTGCCGGCCCACTGCCTTCGACATCTTCGAGGCGCACACCTTCGCTCTCGGCCATCTTGCGAGCGAGTGGACTCGCGGGTGACTGTGAAGCCGCGCTGCCTTCAGCGTGTTCGACATCCCGCAGTTTGACTTCGCCATGAGCCCCGCTCGCGCTCACGTCCGCAAGATCGATGTTTCGCTCGACGGCCAGACGTTTTGCAGCAGGGGTTGCTGCGATCTTTCCGTCCTGCGACACGGGTACCGAGGAGGAACCCGTTTCTGCGGATGAGGTGCGGTCGAAGTCCGCCGTCGATACATCGGAGGCAGGCGTTTCCTTTCCCGAGGACTGCGCGGCAGTCTCGTCGGCAGAATCCTCCGTCCCGGCGCCACCGGAGGCAGTTGGTGCGTCAGGCACCTGTTCGCCCTTCTCACCGAGGTATCCGATTGTCTCGATGACCGGCACGACCTCACCGGGTTCGCGAAGTATGGAAAGCACGTAACCGGACGTCTCGGCCTCCACCTCCATGCTGACCTTGTCGGTTTCTATCTCCAGAAGCGGTTCCCCGCTTTCCACGTAATCTCCAACCTGTTTGAACCATTGAATGACGGTTCCGGTTTCCATGGCCATGCCGGCCTTGGGCATGATGATTTCATAGGCCATACAACGTGCTCCTTTGCATTACGCCATCAGATCCCGGATCGCCTGCTCGATTTTCTCCGGTGTCGGTACTGCGTTCCGCTCGAGCTCGGGATTATATGGAATCGGGATATCAAGACCACCGAGACGCTTGACAGGAGCGTCGAGGTAATAGAAAGCGTCACTGTCGGCGACTGTGGCTACGATTTCTCCACCGTACCCCCCGGTCTGCACGGCTTCATGAACCACGAGAACGTGCCCGGTCTTCCTGGCCGAGTTCACAATAGCGTCACGATCGAGCGGCACGAGTGTGCGCGGGTCAAGAACCTCAATGCTGAACTGTTCCTTGAGCGAATCAGCAACTTCAAGCACCATACTGACCATCCGACCCCAGGTCACTATTGTCAGGTCGCTTCCCTCGCGCTTAATGTCCGCCTTGCCGAGCGGGATGGTGTACTCCTCTTCAGGAACTTCGCCTTTCTTCCGGTACAGCAACTTCTGTTCCAGAAACACAACGGGATTGTTATCCCGTATCGACGTCTTCAGTAGACCTTTCGCATCGTAGGGAGTCGATGGAATAACGACCTTGAGACCGGGTATGTGGCAGTACCATGCCTCCTGACTCTGACTGTGCTGTGCGGCAGCACCCGTACCAGATCCGGCCGGGGCCCGGACAACCATGGGTACTTCGGCGTGCCCACCGAACATATAGCGCATTTTTGCAGCCTGGTTTCCGAGCTGATCCATTCCTATGGAGATGAAGTCACTGAACTGTATCTCGGCGATCGGCCGCGAACCGCTGACCGCTGCCCCCGCAGCGGCACCTATGATCGCTGCTTCACTTATCGGGGTGTCCCGGACGCGCTCCGCCCCAAACTCGTCGATCATGCCGACACTGACACCAAAGGCACCACCGTAGATTCCGATATCCTCTCCGAAGAAGAAAACAGACTCGTCCCGTCGCATCTCTTCGCTCATTGCTTCCCGAATTGCTTCCGCGTAGGTAATTTCTCTCATTGTCTCAAATCCTCAGTTTCAGTTTGACGGCGCAAATACATCATCAAGGATGCTGTCCACCGACGGGTCGGCGCTGTTCTCTGCAAACTTCACCGCTTCTTCAATATCCTGTTTGCACTGCTCTTCGATCGCATCGAGCTCGGAATCCGTAAACTGCCCTGTTTCCACGAGGATCGCACGCATGCGTGGAATCGGATCGCGATCCTTCCACTCGGCAATTTCTTCCTTGCTCCGGTACTTGTTCGCGTCGCTCTTGGAGTGCCCCATGAACCGGTATGTTTCCGATACAATGAAGTAAGGACCTGTTTTCAGGGCGTGTTTCTTTGCCTTCTTTACCGCTTCGTAGACGGCAAAGATGTCATTTCCGTCAACGGTCACTCCCGGTATTCCGTAGGCTTTTGCACGCACGGAGAGATCGTCCACGTTCATGCTCTTTTTTGCGCTGAAGGACATGCCGTACTGATTGTTCTCGCAGATGTAGATTACCGGCAGATCCCATATCGAGGCCAGGTTCACGGATTCATGGAAAGTTCCTTCGTTCAAGGCTCCATCACCGAAGAAACAGACGACCACGCGCCCCTCGTTACGAAGTTTAAGGGTGATACCGGCTCCGGTTGCGATGGGAATACCCCCGCCGACTATACCATTCGCACCCAGATTACCGCGCGTAAGGTCAGCGATGTGCATGCTGCCACCCTTGCCGCGACAATACCCACTTTCCTTTCCAAGAAGCTCGGCCATCATTTTCTTCAGATCGATTCCCTTCCCTATCGTATGCCCGTGCCCTCGATGCGTGCTTGTCATGAGGTCCTCATCGTCGAGATTGGCAAGGGCACCGATCGCGGTGGCTTCTTCACCGCTGTACAAATGAGTCGTGCCGTGGACCATGCCCCGTGAAAAAAAGTACGCGACCTTGTCTTCGAAGGCGCGCACGTGGTTCATTTTGGTATACATGTCTCGCAGTTTGTCGTTCGAAAGCGACTTCGCCGTTTTCAGGGCCTGCGCCTTCTGCTTCTCTGTCAACTCTCCCATTGGATACTCCTTGCGATCGTTTGTGCATATAGTAAACGTTACAAACGTTCTTCTAATAAGAACATTCGCGCACCGCTTGTAACAAAGAATATGGCCTATTACGCGTTGCGTCAACGATATCAAACTCAAGCACAGAAGATTTTTCTTGACAGATCGTAAAAACTGCCACAATATCATTTCAGCTTGACGAACGAATGTGAATTAATAGTTCACATATGTGAATTTGTTATGGATGAAACACGACTTGAACTTCTTGGACAGGTAGCAGTCTGGTATTATGAGGACAAACTCGATCAGGCGGAAATCGCGTCCCGGGTCGGCAAGTCGCGTTCCATGATTTCGAAGATGCTGAACGAAGTGCGAGAACTGGGATTCGTGGAAACGAGAGTAAACTATCCGCTGCGCCGCGATGCCGGCCTCGAGGAAGGCCTTTGCGCTACCTTCGGTCTCGAGCAGGCCTGGGTGCTGGCGCGACAGCGTTTTGACAATACCGATGATTCCACCCTCCGTCTTGTCGGCAAACTGGCGGCAAAGTGTCTGCAGTCACGGCTGTTTGACGGCATTCGCATAGGCGTGAGCTGGGGTATGGCAGTCGAGGAGCTCGTACGGGCGATGCCTCGTATCGAGCTGCGCGAAGCTGAAGTCGTGCAGATCATAGGGTCGATCAGCTACGGGGGCAGTCCCTCAGACGGTTCCGAACTCGTGCGCTCCCTCTCCGGCAAACTGAATGCCAACTTTCGGTTTCTGCCCGCTCCGCTTATCGTTAACTCCAATACAGTCGCGAAAAGCCTCTTCGACCAGCAGACGATTCGGGACACCCTGAACGTGGCTCGGCAGGTTGACGTCGCGGTCGTTGGAATCGGTACGACGCATCCGAGTCTTTCAACGCTTTTTACCTCAGGATACATAACCGAAGGAGACCTGGAACATTTATCCGCCCGGGGAGCGGTCGGCGATGTTCTTTCGCGAAGCATTGATCGTTGGGGCAGGGAGATCGAAGGCGGGTTTAACGAGCGGACGATAGGTCTCGAGCTCGCTGCCCTGCATTCGATTCCTTCGGTGATAGGATTAGCCGGGCATGTGCTCAAAGCCGACGCGGTACTCGCAGCACTCAGAGGTGGTTACATTGACACTCTCGTTACCGACTACCGCACGGCACACGAAGTCCTTGAGCTTCATACCTCGGCGGGTACGTTGCACGAGCAGGAGCGCGGCGCATGAATGACATTACCTCCATCCTTCTGGCTCTCGGGCTGGTGTGGATCATTAACCTGACGCTTTCCGGATATCAGACCAAGCGCTTTCACCAGCGGGTGATCGCGCTGAGAAAGCACGGAAGCTACACGGCTGTCGGGCAGTCGGGAACCAACATAAAACTTAAGCAGTATGTGGTCCTCGTCGTCGACACCGACGAGGACGAAGGCGTGGAAAAAGTCGTCGTGGCTGAACGTCTGTCGGGTGTGACGGTTTTTGCGAACCTGAAACCGGTGCCGGAGCTGGTCGGACTGTCGCTTGACGACATCGAGACCGGAGAACGACCGGAGTCGGTCTCGGAGAAGACCTGGTCCGCGGCGCAGAGCTCCGTCGGGTTCATCCGTAACGCGCAGAAACACGAACACGAAGCAGACGACGGGACCGAGTTTGCAGATGCAGAGGACACGGACCCGGAGGAAGCAGAACTTGACCTGAAACCGCTTCGCCTTCGCGAAGCGGATCAGAGCATAGAGGGTAGATAGCCCCGGTGCCCGGGGGATTCGCGCGGGTACATGCACGATTTCGGAGCACTGGTTCCGGACGAGGCAAGGATCGTTCGTGATCAGTGTGCCGAACATACCGAAGACAGGAGGTATGCATGGAAACTTTAGCAAATCTTGCTGAAGGTTTTATCGGCCTGTTCCAGGAAGGCGGCGGCGTCTTCATGAGTCTGGTCACAGGCATCGTTCCGCTTCTGGTTGTTCTGATGACGGCGGTCAACGCCCTCATCGCAATGATCGGATCGGATCGAATCGACAAGGTCGGCGAATGGGCGGGGCGCAGCGGGTTGCTGTTCTACCCGATCCGCTACGTGGTTCTTCCATTCCTGGCGGTGTTCTTTCTGACCAACCCGATGGCGTATACCATGGGCAGGTTCCTTCCGGAACGTCTGAAACCCGCGTTCTACGATGCGGCGGTCAGTTTTGTTCATCCGCCTCTGGGACTGTTTCCGCACATTAACCCCGGCGAAATCTTCGTCTGGGCGGGGATCGCGGCCGGAATTACCGAACTCGGTCTGGGTCTGGGAGCACTTGCGATACGGTACTTCGTCGTAGGTCTCATCGTTATCTTTATTCGCGGTATCGTGACTGAATGGATCAGCGGGGTCATGTTCGGTCGCCGCGCGAAAGCTGCACAGGGGGGGTGACATATGGCTGGAGGAATTACTGGCTTCCTTGAGGTTATTGGACGAAAAGTCGGTGTCGTCGTAAGCGCTCTGTATCAGGCAGGCCGGGACAGCATCGACCAGATCATCAAGAATATACTTCCGTTTATGGCCTTTATAAGTCTCATAATCGGTATCATTCTTGCCACAAACGTTGGCGACTGGATCGCCGGAGGATTGACCGGGCTCGCCGACAATATCGTCGGACTCCTGGTGCTGTCACTTATAGTCGGTTTCCCTGTTCTGTCGCCGCTCCTCGGTCCCGGTGCTGTCATCGCACAGATCATCGGTACCCTGATCGGTGTCGAGATCGGTCGTGGCAACATCCCGCCGCAGTGGGCGCTTCCGGCTCTGTTTGCAATCAACCCCCAGGTCGGTTGTGACTTCATCCCGGTCGGCCTGAGCCTTGGCGAAGCAGAACCTGCGACAGTAGAGGTGGGCGTGCCCGCTATACTGTTCTCACGTTTTGTTACCGGACCCCTTGCTGTCGTTATTGCGTGGCTTTTCAGCGCAGGACTGTACAGCTAGGACAGGATACCTGCAGTTCCCGCCGGCGTAAAAAGACGACCGGCGGGAATGTGCATATTCTATCGTAACGCGACGGAAGAAAAGGAATTACGCAATGGCAATGTGGGACAAAGTAAAGAAAGCTCTCGTCGGTGATGCACCGAAGGAAGAACCGAAGAAGAAAGAGTCAACGGCCCAACCCGCGGCCGCCGAGTCCGCATGGGGTGGTGGTTCAGCTACTGCGGATACCCCGACGACCCCGCAGGATGCGAGCGCTGCTCCGTCAGGGAACTACAAACGGGTCAAGGTCTCGGCGAGCGGAAAGGGCTGGGGTGGCCCTCTGATTATCGAACCGAAGCCCGGCAAGGATCTGATCTATTCGGTCACCGGTGGCGGCATACATCCGATAGCACAGAAAATCGCTGAGTTGTCGGGCGGGCGGCCGTTTGACGGATTCAACTCGAGTGCAGGGTTTGACGAAATCGCCTGTGCGGTGATCGATTGCGGCGGAACGGCCCGGGTCGGCGTCTATCCCATGAAGAAGGTTCCGACCATAGACATCTATCCGACAAGCCCATCGGGACCGCTCTCACGGTTCATAACCGAAGATATTTTCGTTTCAGGTGTAAAGATCGAAACCATCGAACTCGCAGACTGAAGAGTAAAACACTACGACTCGTTTTCAGGCGTCGGTGCCCGGCGTGTCGCGGCACCGAGTCGTGTAACGTAACAGCACTCGCTCCAGCGTTCGCGCGCTGCGTAGCGACGGATTTCAGGGAAATACTATGGAAAAATACAGAGCAGAGGTCGTCTCCCTCGGCGAGTTCGCCGGGGAGTTCATTGCCGAACAGATCATGGTCTTTTTTGGCACCAACGCACCGGATGAGCTGAAGGAGCACTCGATCGTTCATAAGCACGGGGACCTCGCTGCTCCGGTGGTTACCGGTGACACGATATGC
The DNA here is from genome assembly GCA_007128315.1 of Spirochaetaceae bacterium. GTDB lineage: Bacteria > Spirochaetota > Spirochaetia > DSM-27196 > SKKC01 > SKKC01. Next base: position 12,200 of record SKXQ01000090.1, read on the forward strand.
ATCGGTACCGACAGTTTTACCGTGCACGCCATCGGAAAGGTGGCTAACGAAAATCTGAAGAATCTGGGACACTTCGTCCTCAAATTCAACGGTCTTACCGAGCCGGAAATGGACGGAGATATTTGCGTCGACAAGACGACCCTCCCTCCGATTGGCCCGGGAACCGTTGTTGTCATAGAAGGATAAGACAATGTTTATAACAGAAGCACTGAACACACGTGAACGTTCTCCCCTGGGTCCGGTCAAGGTCGCCATTATAGGCGCCGGTCAAATGGGCGAAGGACTTATCGCACAGATGGAAATCATGAAGGGCTTGAGCCCTGCAGCGGTCTGCGACGTCCGACCGGGACGAGCCCGGGAAGTCCTTGAAAGCGCCCGCGTGTCCGTCCCCATCGTCGAAACAGATGATCCGGCGGTCGCGTCACAGGCGATAGTCGACGGCAAGCGGGTTGCAACGACACGTCCCGAGGCAGTTTTTGCAGCTGAACCGGTGGAAATCGTCGTAGAAGCGACGGGTGTTCCAGAGGTCGGCGCCTACGTCGCCTATCATGCCATCCTGGCACGCAAGCACGTCCTGCAGATGAACGTGGAGACCGACGCAACGGTCGGTTACATTCTCCGAAAGACTGCTCGTGCAGCCGGCGTGGTGTACACGCTGACCGCCGGGGATGAACCCGGCACCACCATGGAGCTGTATGATTTTGCCGTAGGACTCGGCTTTCAGGTAGTCAGCGCCGGAAAAGGCAAGAACAATCCGCTTAACCGTCACGGAAACCCGGAAACGGAAGCCGCACGCGCGCAGAAGCAGATGATGAATCCAAAAATGCTCGCAAGCTTTGTCGACGGTACCAAGACCATGGTCGAGATGACCTCGCTCGGAAACGCAATCGGGTTTCCCCCGGACGTACGGGGTATGCATGGTCCCGAAGCGACGCCGAAAACCATACAGAACATTTTTGTCCCGAAAGAGGCAGGGGGCGTTCTCTCACGACCCGGAGTCGTCGATTACGGTCTCGGTATTGCGCCGGGCGTGTTCGTCGTCATTACCGCAGAGCACCCGAAACTCCTTCGTGACCTTACCTATCTTGGTCTCGGTGACGGACCCTACTACGCCTTGTACCGGCCCTACCATCTGACGAGTCTCGAAACACCGATCTCTATCGCACGCGCGGTACTGCACGGGCAGACGACCATTGCGACCGACCTGATTCCGGTCTGCGAGACGGCCACCTACGCCAAGAAAGATCTGAAAGCGGGAGATACCATCGACTCACTCGGCGGGTTCACCGTATACGGTATGATCGAGCACGCCGACACGGCACGGGCCGAGTCTCTGCTCCCTCTCGGTCTCGCTCCGGGTGCGGTACTCAAACGCGACGTCTCAATCGATACGCCGGTCACATACGATGACGTGGAGCTTGATCCTGACAGCTACATAGTCCAGCTTCGCAGAATGCAGGACACGCTCATCAAGGAGCAGATCAAATGAAAGAAACGACTCTCACCGTCAAGCACAAAGTCGGGCTGCACGCCCGACCCGCAGCAAAGTTCGTCAAGGCAGCCAAGCAGTTTGACAGCGATATACAGATCAGCAATATCACGCGTGGAGGCGACAGGGTCAGCGCGAAAAGTCTCGTGAGTCTCGTCAAGATCGCCGTCGCCTGTGGACATCAGGTGCACATAACGGCCGACGGCTCAGACGAGGATCAGGCCATAGACGCTCTCACAGAGTTCATCGTGAACACCATGGAGGAACAGCCGTGACCCGCATGCAGGGCATAGCAGCGAGTAATGGAATCGCGATTGGCCCTGCGTTCCTCTATCGCGTCGAACTGCCGGAGATACCGGTCAGTTCGGACGCCGATCCCACAGAGGAACTCGAGCGCTTCGAGCAATCCGTCGATGCGGTCCGAACGCATCTTGAGTCGATTGAAGAACGCAAGCGCGGTCAGATGCACGCGGATAATTTCGAGATTCTCGACGTGCAGAAAGAGCTGCTCTCCGACGAAGAATACGGAGACAAGATCCGGACGTTGATACGGCATCAGGGCAGGAATGCCGAGGCTGCGGTGCAGGAGGTGACCAAGGCAGTCGTGACTGAGTTCTCCATGCTGGAGGATGAGTACTTCCGTCAGCGAGCCGCCGATGTCGCAGATCTCGGCAACCGGCTGATTCGCAACCTCATGGACATCGCAGATGTGGATCTCGGTGATCTGACCGAACCGGTAGTTCTGCTTGCACACGATCTCTCGCCATCCGATACCATAGGGTTCGAACTCGATAAGGTCGCTGCCATGTGCACAGAAGCTGGCAGTTCCACGTCGCACACGGCTATAGTCGCCCGAAGCATAGGAATACCTGCGGTTGTGGGCATCGGAACGATGGATGTTCGCGAAGGGGCGACAATCATTCTCGATGGCAACGAAGGAGTCGCGATCGCCGATCCGGACGATGCAACCCTCGCAGAGTACAGGGAGCGAAAGACCAGAGATGAGAAGAGGCGCGAAGAACTGCTGGCGAAGGCGGCGTCTCCGGCGATTACGGCAGACGACGTTCACATTCACTGTGTCGCAAACGTCGGCAGCGTCGACTCCGCGCGAACCGCTGCGGAATACGGTGCCGACGGTATAGGCCTCCTGCGGAGCGAGTTTCTCTATCTCGAACGCCCCAGGCTGCCCGACGAGGAAGAGCAGTATACAGCCTTCTCACAGATTGCAGACTGCCTTCCGGACACGACGGTCGTTGTTCGGACGCTTGATGTGGGAGGTGACAAGTCGGTTCCTTCTATTAAAATGCCGAAGGAAGAAAACCCGTTTCTCGGTCATCGTGCAATACGATTGACACTCGAAGAGCCTGACCTCTTTGAACCGCAGATACGGGCTCTTTTACGCACTGCCGCCGACCGTGACGTCCGCATTATGCTGCCCTTCGTGAGCACGCTATCCGAACTGCGAACGGCCCGGGAACGGATCGCTACCATCCATACGTCGATGACCGCACACGGAACGGCAGTATGTGACAGTCCAAAAATCGGCATCATGATCGAGATCCCCAGTGCAGCCGTAATGGCCGATGCGTTCGCCCGGGAAGCAGATTTCTTCAGTATAGGGACGAATGACCTGTGTCAGTACACCATGGCCGCCGATCGCACCAACTCGAAAGTCGCTGAGCTTGCGAATTTTCTCGATCCGGCAGTTCTGTTTTTGATCAAGAGGAGCATTGACGCCGCGGAGAACGCGGGAATCCCGGTCGCCATGTGCGGGGAGATGGCAGGGTCAGTCATCGCAACCCCCCTTCTGCTCGGAATGGGTTTGCGGGAGTTCAGTATGTCTCCGTCCCAGCTTCCGGAAATCAAGGATGCCGTTCGCGGGCTGTCAGTAAATGACTGCAGGCCTCTCGTCGACGAATGCCTCCAATGCGCGACGGCTTCAGACGTCCGGGAAATCCTTCGGAGCTTTCTCGACTCGCGATTGAGCCGTAGGTAACTGCTTTCTGCGCATCCACAAAGGGCCCGCCGATAACGGACGGCGTCAAGGGAGCACGCTCATGGTCGGGGCAAGGCGTTGATACGCCTGCCCGGCACGTACCAGCGCCCGGATTTCGTTACATTGAATCAAGAAACGGCACCGCAATCAGCGGCAGGCCGCTCCTGAGCAGGGATGCGACACCTTTCGATAACGCGAGGCGACAGCTTCTGACTGCCTTGTCCTCGTGGGTAACTATGCGATGATCGTGATAATAGCGACTGTAGAGCTTCGCGACCTCATACAGATGACCTGCAATCAGAGTCGGGTTGTACTCGGCGGCAGCCTGAGCAACAACGCGGGGAAACTCGCCGAGAAGGCGAACGAGTTCCCACTCTTCGTCGAGCTCGAGAACTGAATAGTCGAGCTCGGAGTCTGAAACCAGATCGGTCTGACTGCTTTTTCGGATCATGCTGCTGATCCGTGCACCAACATACTGCAGATAGGGTCCCGTATTTCCGGTGAAACTGATGGACTCGGCGGGATCAAAGACCATGTCCTTATTCGGATTAACCATGAGCAGGTAGTAATGCAACGCACCGAGCGCGATCTTTCTGCTTGTTTCATCGACATCGGAACTGTCTTCGATCCGTCCTTTGGACTCAATCTCCGTCTTCGCGAGCTGCATGAGCTGGGCAATGAGGTCATCAGCATCGACAACAGTACCTTCGCGGCTTTTCATTCGGCCACTCGGGAGGTTTACCATCCCGTACGACAGGTGAAACAGGTTTTCAGCCCACGCGTAGCCGAGTCGTTTAAGAACTTCGAACAGCACCTGAAAATGATAGCGCTGTTCACTCGCGACCACGTACACGAGGCGGTCGAACTCCCAGTCGCGGTGACGGGTGATTGCCGTCCCGATATCCTGCGTGATGTACAGACTCGTCCCATCAGCCCGCAGCAGGACTTTTTTGTCCAGATCCGCGTCTTCCAGGTCGACCCAGACAGCACCATCCCCGTCACGATAGAAGACCCCCGCGTCAACGCCCGAAAGGATCTCCTGTCGACCGGACTTGTAGGTGTCGCTTTCGTAGTACACTGCGTCAAAATGTATGTCCGTCATCTCGTAGGTCTGATCGATGCCCGTAATGGTCCACTCGTTCATCTGCTTCCAGAGAGCCATGACGTCCGGGTCACCCTGCTCCCAGCGTCGCAGAAGATCTGAAGCCCGTTGAGGAGCTTCGGTATCGTCCTTCGCGATCTTCTGATACTCGACATACCAGTCACCGACGAAGTGATCACTCTTTCTGCCTGCAGACTCCGGTGTAGTCCCCTTCCCCCGTTCAAGATACGCGAGCATGCTCTGACAGATATGTATGCCACGGTTGTTGATCAGATTAACCTGACGCACGTCGGCTCCTGCGGCCTGCAGGATGCGACTGACGCTTTCGCCGAGCGCATCGTTTCTCAGATGTCCGAGGTGCAGAGGCTTGTTCGTGTTTGGACAGCTGAACTCAACCATGATGCGCTGTCCGCTCATGGACGCACCTCGACCCCAGCTTTCGGCAGCTGTATTAACCTCTCGAAGTATACGTTTCGTTTCCGCCGGCCTGTCGAAACGGATGTTGAGGTACGGCCCCGCAACACTTACGTGCTCGTCGTCATCGAGAAGGCGTGACAGGTCCTGTGCAATGACCTGAGGTGAACTGCGAAATACCTTTGCGAATGGGAACAGCGGAAACGCAAGATCGCCTAGCTGCCGGTTCGGAGGCGTTTCGGCCGCCGGCATAAGATCCTCGACCGGACACTCAACACTCCGCTCGGTAGCAAGTGCATACAATGCGTTAATTACCTTCCTGGCCCATGTGTTCTTTATATCTGTCATAAGAGGACCCGCATTATCGCTGGAAAGGCCCCGCTGCGGCAAGCATGCGGAGGAAAGCTGTGCTGCCATCACGCCGGTAGCTTCCAAGAAGCGGATTATTGTACGTGCAGCTGGACACGACGCGTGCGTGCGAAACTCCAAGACGTTCAAGCAGAGTGAGATTCGCTGCTTCCAGGTCGATGAACCACTCCCCTCCGCGCTCGCAGGTAGTGTGTGCTCCAAAGGTTTCCGCGAACACAATCGCACGTTCCCGTGGTACCGCGTATGCCTGCACCGAGATCGCAGGTCCCAGGACAGCTCGCAGCTGTCCCGGGCGCGCACTCGTGTGCGTGCAGATACCCTGCACGGCCGCAGTTACGATTCCGGTCCCCTTCCATCCGCTGTGAAGCAACGCCGAAACACCGCTGTCCGGGTGCTCAACGAGGATGGGCATACAGTCGGCAACTGTTACGCCCGCCCAGCTCGAGCGCCTGTCGAAAAGAATCCCGTCTGCTTCGGGAACCTCCGATGCGAAGGAACCGGATGCTGCCGGCATGCCGGGGACTGCCACCCAGTTCAGTACAGTCTGACTGTGAACCTGCCGGACCATACGAAAACGATCACGCGCGACCGCGAGCTCTTCGAGATACCGCAGGCGGTGTGGACTGTGAATGCCCGAAGGGCCCATGTCTCCGGCCGAAACAAGGCTGAGAAGAAAACCGGGCGACAGTTCTACGGTATCCGGTCGTGGTTTCCGGAGACTGTCGAATGAGACATGCGTGATTGTCATTTATGCATCCTGTGTGCTTTCCAGATCGAACAGCCCCGCAAGGGTCTCTTCGACGGCCTTGCAGGAAACGAGGACAGCATCAAGATTCTTGCGATACTGATCGCTGTTCCTGCCATCGATGGAGTTCAGATTCGACAATGTGTCGTAGGGTCCCCCGACCTCGCCGTAGAGTATGCCGTTCAGAACCGCACAGACACAGCGCAGAGCCTGAATGGTTTCCGACGCGATCTGCGCCGCAGACTTATGCACGAGTACCAGTGCCTTGCGGCGTTCCGCCTTGCGCTTCTGAGGATCGGAATAATCCTGTGCGATGCGATGCAGCACGATTCCTGTGGTACCCTCCTCGGATACATCACGACGCAGGCGTCTGATGCGATCAGGTATCGTGCGCAAGGTCTCGAATGAGTCGTTGAACTCCGTACGATTGGCATCCTTATAGAACTGACCGTTCACCTGAAGAAGACGAAGTGGACCATGATGCTCTTTCATGAACACCGTATCGAAGAAGGCCTTCAGAAATCCAAGCGTACCCGCGAACTGACCAGGCTCCCGATCGTCCGAACCGGGATAGTCATTCATGAGCTGTAGCGTAGTCCCCATGAGCTGTGAACCCCGATTCATGAAAGCCGTGCGTCGCTGACGCGTCACGAAGTCTTTGTGGCTCTTATCAATGTGGTTGTTCCAGTACCTTTTGATCGTGGCAAACCAGTCTTCGCCTCCACCGGCGCGATCTGGTGAATAGTGAAGCGAGTTCAAAGCGACCCGGGTCAGTGCAATAAGGGGAATTGTTCTCCCGAACTCGGCAATGACGCCAAGCGAGTGAGACAGGTTCTTAACCCTGTATGTGGATGCATTCTCGTCGTCCTTGTTATCTTCGTCTCCGGCGTGACTGTCCAGGCGCAGCCAAGAGTACAGAGCACGGATCATAAGGTCCCCGGGGGAAACCCGTAAGCCCTGGAACAGTTCGGAGAGACGTTCAAGGTACGGTGCAGCCGACCTGAGAGACGTGCTCTCGACTTCCGTCCCGTGGCTTGCGTGGAACAGGGCAAAGAACTTCGCAAACTCGAACCCTGCGAGCTCTCTCAGGTTATCGATATATCGTGCGTTCACGTACATTCTCGTGCGGGCGTCGGATGGAATAGCCTGCAAGGTGTCTTCGAGACAGTTCTCCATGTGCCGTTTGACGTCTGAATCGCTGTAATCCGGGTGAGCTTCGGCCACCTCGTCGGGATTCATCTCCGTATCAAAGACCGTCCGCGACTCGTAAAACTCCAGCCCGAGGAGGACGGTAAGAAATTCGCCTTTTCTTATACCGGTTATGGGCCCGAGAAGCGAGGCACAGGACCGCGCGGCTGATTCGAGTTCCCGCACCCGGTTGTACAGACCCGGTAAAGCGATCTGCTCACCGACCGAAATCAGGTCCGGTGCGGACTGATCGATCCGTCGAGCGAGCGCCTTGAGCATGTCCCGCTCATACAGATCGATCGGCGACACGCTGTAAAAAACCGAGCGGATGAAAAGCCAGAAACGGGTAAGGAAGCCAAGCTGCCGATACCGGTGTTCGACGAGCTCCTGTGCATCGGAGTACTCGTCCTGTCTATCCTCATCGAGTACCGTGTTACCCTGCGGTTCGATTGACCTGGTGAGTTCGTCGAGAAGCTCCGAACGCTCATCTTCAGAGATCTGGGAAACTAGCCGATCGAAAGTCGAATCGGTCACCGACTCTGCACTCCACTGTTCATGTGTCCATAGTAGAATTACCGCGTATGCAGGTCAAATACCATGGATCATCGACGGTCTGCGAAATAATTACGGGTCCGGCTTGACATGAACGCGTAGAAATGGAGAATCTGTATCCGAAATGACTGCTGTGTATCAGTTGGGTATTGCACTACTATCCGGTCTCATTATTCTATCCCTCACTGGGATAGCCGGGTGGAGAGCGCCCCATCGATAGGCCACGGGCATACGCCGGGCATATCGGATCAAAGCCGTTCTTCCCCATAGGGAGAACGGCTTTTTTTTGGTCCGGTTCCCGGAACAAAACGCTCGCGAAGAGCAACAAAGGATCGGAGGCGAGGACCGTCGTTCGATCAGGAGGTGAAGATGGAAAAGGTCGATATTTTTGATACGACATTGCGGGACGGCGAACAGAGTCCTGGTGCGTCCATGGACGTGGAGCAGAAATTCGAGATTGCCCTGCAACTGGAACGCCTCGGGGCTGATATTATCGAAGCCGGGTTCCCGGTAAGTTCTCCCGCACAGTTCAACGCCTGCAAGCTTATCTCCGAACGCGTGCGCGGGTTGAAGGTAGCAGCACTGGCCCGAAGCAACATGAAGGATCTTGACGCGGCAATTGAGGCAACAAAGGATGCCGCTCATCCCCGCATACATACCTTCATCGGGTCCTCCCCGATACACATGGAGTATAAGCTCAAGAAGACCGAAAGTGAGGTTCTTGAAATGGCCCGCGCGGCGGTCCGTCACGCCAGATCCAGGGTTGCCGAGGTCGAGTTCTCACCGGAAGATGCTACCCGCAGCGATCTCGAGTTTCTGTACCGCCTCATTGAAACCGTGATCGACGAAGGAGCGACCATCATCAACATTCCCGATACGGTAGGGTATTCGGTACCGGACGAAATCCACCGAATGATCACGAGTATCAGAAATAACGTGCCGAACATCGACAAGGCCATTCTGTCGATACACTGTCATAACGACCTTGGTCTCGCGGTTGCGAATACACTTGCAGGCATACAGGCGGGGTGCAGACAGGCCGAGGTGACCATTAACGGCATAGGCGAACGCGCCGGGAATGCCAGTCTCGAAGAGCTCGTCATGGCACTGAACGTCAGAAAAGAGCTTCTCGGTTTCCAGACCCGCATCAATACGACCCACATCTATAACACCTGCCGCATGCTCTCGAGCATGATCGGTTTTCCGATCGCCCGGAACAAAGCCGTTGTCGGTGAGAATGCATTCTCACACGAGGCAGGCATACACCAGCACGGAGTTCTTGCAAACCGGAGCACGTATGAAATCATGACTCCGGAGTCCGTCGGGAGAGACGCATCGAAAATCGTTCTTGGCCGTCATTCCGGCATGCACGGATTCAGAGGACGCCTCGTCGAACTCGGAATAACGCTCGAAGAGGACGAGCTGAAGCGCGCATACAATCGCTTCGCGCAGATCGCAGACCGCAAGCGTGAAGTCTTTGACGAAGACCTCTTTGCCATTGTCAGTGATGAACTCGGACATCAGACCAGCGGCTACAGTCTCGATTACTTCAGCATTACCAGCGGAAATATCCATGTCCCGACCGCCGGGGTCCGTCTCCGTCTCAACGGTGGCGAACCTGTGGAAGAAGCGGCAACGGGCGACGGTCCCGTCGATGCGGTGTTCAAGGCCATCGACCGGGTAATTAACGTACCTGCCCGACTTGTCGAGTACAACGTTCACGCCGTTACGCCTGGCAAGCAGGCAATGGGAGAAGTGAGTGTATCGCTTGAAATCGAAGGAATCCGTGCTACCGGTCACGGGAGCTCAACCGACATTATCGAGGCAAGTGCACGCGCCTACGTCAACGCGCATAACCGCTATTCCGCAATCAGAAACATAAAGGAACAAAGGGAGCTTGACAGCCTATGAGTGATCTGAAGACAGACCTGCCACAGGTTCACATGTACGATACAACGCTGCGTGACGGTATGCAGGGTATAGAGGTGAACTTTTCGCTTGAGGATAAGCTCGCTATCGCGCACGCGCTCGATGACGCAGGTATCGACTTCATTGAAGGCGGCTTCCCCATGTCCAACGAAAAGGAAGCTGCATTTTTCGAGCGTGTCAAGAACGAGCATTTCAGACACGCTCAGATTGTCGCGTTCGGTTCTACCCGCGGACCGGGTCACGCCGCAAGAGACGATGCTCACATGCGAGCGCTCGTCGAAGCGGAAACACCGTACGTTATCGTTGTCGGAAAGACCTGGAAAGCTCACGTCGAAAAGGTTCTCCGCTGTTCCCACGAAGAGAACCTGGAGATGATACAGGACTCGCTGAGCTTTCTCCGATCGGAAGGTCGGCGCGTGTTCTTCGACTGCGAACACTTCTTCGACGGATTCCGGGACGACCCGGATTATGCGCGAAAGGTCGTACAGACAGCCTACGACGCCGGTGCCGAGTCAGTGGTGCTCTGTGACACCAACGGGGGAACGCTGCCGTCGGATGTTATCGAGGCGTATCATGCCATGCCCGAAGGTATTCCTCTGGGTGGGCACTTTCACAACGACTGCGGAACAGCCGTCGCGAACAGTCTCGTCGCCATCGAAGCCGGAGCAACGCAGATACAGGGTACGATCAACGGCTGGGGCGAACGCTGCGGTAACGCAAATCTCTGCGCTATAATGCCAAACGTCATTCTGAAAATGAAGCGGACCTGCACTGCAGCACCGTATCTTTCACACCTGACCCCTCTCTCGCGCTTCGTCGCCGAAAAGGCGAACATAATTCCCGACAAGCGACAACCCTATGTGGGAATCGCGGCCTTCAGTCACAAGGCAGGTCAGCACGCCGATGTGATCGCGAAAGAAGGCCGGCTCATGGAGCACATTGACGGCGCAATGGTCGGAAACGAACGCCAGGTACTGCTCAGTGAGCTCGCCGGACGCTCTACCATCGTTGACAAGCTCAAGCCTTACGGGATGTTCGACAAAAAGAGTCCGGAAGTCGGAAAGCTTCTCGAAGAGCTGAAATTGCGGGAGAAAAACGGGTACGAGTTCGAAGCGGCTGAAGCGAGTTTCGATATCCTCATGCGTAAAACTGTCGGAGAGTACCGGCAGCTTGTGGAGTTGAAGAACTATCACCTCGAAACGTATAAGACAGCAGACACGGAAAGTAAAACTGTCGGCAGAATGTTTCTGAACAGCGAAGCGAAAGAAATCATGGGCGCAGCCGTCGGAGTTGGCCCCGTCGAAACGCTTGATGCGGCTCTCAGGGACGCTTTACGCGCGCATCATCCCTGGCTCTCAAAGATTCATCTCGTAGACTACCGGGTTCGTGTACTTAATCCCGAGCGGGAGACTGCAGCGAAGGTCAGGGTGTTTATAAGTTCAAGCGACCATAACCACACGTGGGACACCGTCGGCGTTCACGAGAACATAGTAGAGGCGAGCTGGGAAGCCCTCGTGGACAGCCTCGAGTACTACTATAACACCTTCGTTACCGAGCGGCCGTAAACTGCGCGACGGTCCCACGGGACCGCCTGCGACCTCACGACGACTCTCAGCTCCCGGCGGTGGGCGTCAGGACTTTGCTTCCTGCGCCCGCTCATCGGCCCTGGCACCCGCTCCTTTTTCCGGTAGCGCGCGTGCCGCCACTTCTCCGGTAAGCAGGTATCGAATGCCCTCAACGGCTGCCTCGGCTGCACTGGTCGTCGTAGTATAGGGAATCTTGGATCTGACCGCCTCGATACGAATGTAGTCGTCGTCGCGCTGCGTATACCGCCCAAGCGGCGTGTTGATGACGAGATCGATGCGGTGTGATCTCATATGATCGACTATATTCGGCTGGCCTTCATGGACTTTGAGTATCACCTCGGCAAATACGTCGTTTTCGAAGAGAAACGAAGCGGTTCCGCGGGTGGCTGCAATGTGAAAGCCGAGGCTCTGAAGCTCCCTGACGATAGGGAGAATGGACTTCCGATCGTCCTCGTGTACACTCACGAACACCCGGCCGGATGTCGGAAGCTGACTTCCGGTTGCAAGCTGTGCTTTCACAAAGGCCTCACCGAAGGTTGCTCCGATGCCGATAACCTCACCGGTCGACTTCATTTCAGGACCGAGCAGTGGGTCTGTCCCGCGAAAGCGGTCAAAGCTGAACATGGCTTCCTTGACCGCCCAACCGACGATACACTCACCGAGACCGATACCGTCGCCCTTTATACCGTCAATGAGATTCTGTTCGGCCAGCGTTTCACCTTCCCAGACGCGAACCGCTGCCTCGACCAGATCGACCCCACTCGTCTTGCTCAGAAATGGTACCGTCCTGCTGGCACGGGGATTAACCTCGATGACATACACCTGGCCGTTCTTCACAGCGTACTGAACGTTTACGAATCCCCGGACCTTCAGTTTGCGGGCCATGACGGCGGTCGCCTGTATCATGGCGTCGAGCATTGCGGGATCACTTTTATGCGGCGGGAACACGCACGCTGAGTCACCGGAATGTATGCCCGCTGCCTCTATGTGCTGCATGATACCCGCTATGTAGACGTTTTCGCCGTCGCTCAGCGCATCAATGTCATACTCGTAGGCATCCTCGAGAAACTGGTCGACAAGAACCGGGGCCTCGGGTGAGATCCGGATACCTTTGGCGATAAAGTCCTCGAGTTCGTCCTGACTGAACGCAATACCCATGCTGCGACCACCGAGCACAAAACTCGGGCGTAGAAGTACGGGATATCCGATTTCAGCCGCAGCCGCGTACACGTCTTCCAGCGTACCAGCCATGCGGTTTTTCGGTTGTGCAAGTCCCGCTTCGCGCACGAGCGTTGAAAACAGGCCACGATCCTCGACGTCGAGGATGCTCGAGACACTCGTACCTATGACCCTGGCCCCGGCGGCCTCAAGTTCTTCAGCCATATTCAGCGGCGTCTGACCCCCGAGCTGAACGACGACATTGGTAACGCCTTCTTTATGCATGATCTCTTTGACGTCTTCCGGCGTCAACGGTTCAATGTACAGCCGGTCGGAGACGTTGAAATCCGTACTTACGGTTTCTGGATTGGAGTTTACGATGATTGTTTTCACGCCGAGACGCCGATATGCCATGCTGCTCAAGGTGCAGCAGGTGTCAAACTCGAGCCCCTGGCCTATGCGATTCGGACCACTTGCGAGAATGAGTACCGTTTTGCCTTCCGAAGGTATGCCTTCATCGATCTCACCATAGGTACTGTAAAAATAAGGCGTATCCGCAGAGAACTCACCGCTGCAGGTATCCACAAAATGATAGCTCGCCCGTATACCCGCGGTGGTGCGCGCATGCGTAACAGCGTCTGCCTGTCTCCCGCACAGTCTGGCGATACGCCGGTCGGTAAGACCCGCACGCTTCGCTTCAAGCATGAGCCCGGGTTCGGGAACGTTCGCGACGGCGGCGATTTCTCCTTCGAGCTCTGCGAGTTCGTGCATGTGATACAGAAACCACCGGTCGTAGCCGGTCTGCCGGCTGAGCCGGTCTATCGCGCTGTAACCCCAGCGCTTGATTGCGGTGTAGGCAGCGAAGATGCGTCGCGGATGCCTCAGTTTCAGCATGCGTGCAATCTGGGCGTCATCGAGGTCCTCGAGATCCTCGAGTCCGTCAAACCCGAACTCGCAGGCGCGTATCGCCTTGTTTAACGCCTCGGTGAACGTTCGCCCGATCGCCAGGCTCTCACCGACACTCTTCATCTGTGTTCCGAGTTCTGCATAGCCGTCCGGAAACTTCTCGAGTTCAAAACGGGGAACCTTTACGGCACAATAGTCGAGACTCGGCTCGAAGCAACTGACGGTTTTTCCGGTTATGTCGTTGATCACCTCGTCGAGCGTAAAACCGACGGCAAGACGGGCTGAGCAGCGTGCGATGGGAAACCCGGTTGCCTTGCTCGCGAGCGCACTCGAACGCGACACGCGGGGATTCATTTCTATGACTACCATGCGGCCGGTTTCAGGTTCTACCGCAAACTGAACGTTACTGCCACCACAGTCGACACCGACGGCCCGCAGAATCTCTATGCCGGCGGTTCGCATGATCTGGTATTCCTGATCACTCAGGGTCTGTATGGGAGCGACGGTAATGCTGTCGCCGGTGTGCACTCCCATAGGGTCCACATTCTCGATGGAACACACGACGACCGCGTTGTCCGCATGGTCCCGCATGACCTCAAGCTCGAACTCCTTCCACCCGAGCAGGCTTTCCTCGACAAGGACTTCGTGCACGGGACTCTCGTCAAGCGCCCACTGCACGAACTCCCTCGCCTCACGCTCGGTGTTCGCGATGCTTCCACCTCTCCCTCCGAGTGTATAGCTCGGGCGGATTATGAGCGGCACGCCGACTTCGTCGATAAACTGTTTCCCTTCCTCGTAACTGTGTATGAGTGCGCTGCGGGGGCTTTCAAGGCCTATGCCTGCGATCACTTCCTTGAACGCGCCACGGTCTTCGGCGAGCCGGATACTGTTCACATTCGCACCAAGCGACTCGACTCCGTATCGTGCAAGTACGCCCGCTTTGTCGAGAGCCATCGTCAGATTCAAGGCAGTCTGTCCACCCATAGTCGGTAAAAGCGCATCAGGCCGTTCAATCCTGATAATCTCTTCCATGTAGTCGACCTCGAGCGGATCCATGTATATGCGGTCGGCGAGGCCAGGTGTCGTCATTACAGTCGCCGGGTTCGGGTTGGCGAGAATCACACGGTAGCCCTCTTCTTTCAGCGCACGGACCGCCTGGTTACCGGAGTAGTCAAACTCGCAGGCCTGTCCGATGACAATGGGGCCGCTACCGATAATCAAAATACTTTCTATGTCTTTCCGTGCCGGCATCTATTTGCTCTCCCCGTTCTGTCGTGTGCGCTGACGCGCTGCGATTACGTCCAGAAATGCGTCGAAAATCCAGCTTGAATCGTGGGGACCAGGTGCGCTTTCCGGGTGAAACTGTGCGGTGTAGATGCCGCGTCCATCGTCGGCGATGCCCTCAATGCTCTGGTCATTCGCATTCCTGAACCAGACCTGCACACCATCCGGCAGACTCGCTTCATCAACGGTAAACCCGTGATTCTGGCTGGTCACGAAAACCTTGCCGGTACGTTCGTCCCTCACGGGATGATTGACCCCGTGATGACCGAACTTCATCTTGACCGTTTTCGCGCCGAGCGCCTGGGAAATCAGCTGATGGCCGAGGCAGATACCAAACATCGGTGTCTTTCCTAACAGCGATGCAAGTCCTTGCGTCTGTGTTTCAAGTACCGCCGGATCTCCGGGACCGTTGGAAGCGAGAACCGCGTCAGCGCCGAGCGCGAGAATGTCGGCCGGGTCGGTAGAACTCGGCACGACGGTGACCCTGCAGCCCCGCGATGTAAGCTCACGAACGATATTCGCTTTGCTTCCACAGTCGAGCAGCGCTATATGCGGTGATCCATCAGGATTCAGCTCTATAAGCCTGGGAGAGCCGACCATGCCAACGAGATTTCGTCCGACCATAGTCGGAAATGCCGCAAGATACTCCTGTATACGCGACAGATCCTCTGCGGGGAGCTCAGCGCCGTCAAAACCCGGCTTATGAACGATCAATCCCGTCTTGCTTCCGGTGTCCCTGAGATGAAGGGTAAGGCGACGCGTATCGATGTCCGTGATTCCCGGTACATCGCCCTGCTTGAGAAACTCATCGAGAGTGATTCGTCCATCCGGTACTGGACCGTCGTAGTTACTGCGCAACACGAAGCCTGCTGCCTTCACGCTGCGACCACCCTCCCCGTCTGGTCCAATCTCAGACCATGCAGGATCGGCACCATAGTTGCCGATATGGGGATAGGTCATGACTACGAGCTGGCCGCTGTACGAGGGATCCGTGAGGACCTCGTGATACCCGCTCATAGCCGTGTTGAAGACAACTTCCCCGGCGCTGCGCAGATCAGACGACGCGGGATGAAGCTCGTCCACAGACAGGGGTTCGGCCCCGAATCCGTAGCCAGCGTAAACACTTGCGTCCTCTAAAATCAGAAATACCCGTTTTCGCACCTTCATGAGCACTGCTCCCGGTCAGATTTGAACCGGCGCAGGAATGAGGCGCTTTTAATGCCTGATAAAGCCTGCGCACGGCGTATGTAAGCAAAAAAAAACCGGTACGGGTACCCGCTGCGGGCACCCATCCGGTCGCTAGCCCCTAGGGGAATCGAACCCCTCTTTTGAGAATGAGAATCTCATGTCCTAGCCGATAGACGAAGGGGCCGGCTTGTAACGCTTCCCGGGGAGGACTTGAACCCCCACAAACAGATCCAGAATCTGTTGTGCTACCATTACACCACCGGGAAATTCAGTTCCGTCTCTTAAGGTCGGACTGTATTGATCGGGTCAGGAAATGTCAAGCACCTCGGGCCGCCCCTTGCAGACCTTGTGTACCGTCCGGCTTGGCGAACAGGAAGACACGAGAAGGATCGATGCACACCTCCCCGGGGTCGAGCATCGCGTTGAATAGACAGATGTACTCACAGCCAGCGAGTTCGGCGGCCGGAATGTCTGCGGCAATGAGCATTCCCTGCTCGAGAAGACGTTCCCGTGCAGTTCCCGGATGAATGACCGACCGCGGCGTATACCACCGACCGTTCCGGCGGACTGCCACGCTGGCGTATCGTGACTCCAGCACCATGCCTTCGTGGAAAAACAGCGGTTCCACGCCCGGGGGCAGCATACTGGATGTGGAATCGATGTTCGCCCGGTCAGCGTATTTGAGCCGATAGTCTATGGTGACGCCGTCGGCACTGTGCGGTGGCATGAGGGCCAGGGCGTATACCGGTCGGGGCCTGTACAGCAGGGCTTCAGCCTTAACGAGACGAGCACCATCGTACTCTATACGCAGACGATGCCGGTCCGGACTGGAAATCGCCCGACCCGTCTGCATTCTGACGGTTTCTTCTGCTGCTTCGAGAACGGCAGCTGCTGCATTGCATGATCCTGTGGATCGATGGACCCGCCGGTAGTGAAATGAAAGGTTCTCGGCACGATACAATCGCACCCGAATCGTCTCAAGCAACCGGCACATCGACTTTCTGCCTCATTTCTTCGTATTCACTGCGACAATCACTGTATATCGTGATTCCGCCGCCGCTTCGAAAACGAAACTGATCTGCGGCACATTCGATATAACGGATCATGACGGCCGACTCAACGCACTCTCCATCGAAAACACCGAACACGCCGGTATAGTACCCGCGTTGTTCGCCTTCGGCTTCTGCTATGACCTCGCAGCTGCGCTTCTTCGGTGCGCCCGTGATGGAACCCGCAGGCAGCATTTCCGATAGAATACTTCCGACGCGATGATGTGCCCCGTCGGCCAGTCGGCCCCGGATTTCGCTCGAAATCGCGTACAGCGATCGCCCCTGCAGATGAATTTTATCCACATAGCGGTAGCGCGGCACTGTAACTGCCTCGGCTACCATTCCTATATCGTTCCTGAGCAGATCCACAACCGTGGCGTGTTCCGCCGCCTCTTTTTCGTCTGCGAGAAGCACCTCTCTTGCGTGATCCACGGCGCTGTCAATTGTACCTTTCATGGGAAAGGTCGAAATACTCCCCGGCTCTATGCGAACAAAAGGCTCGGGAGAGAACACGACACACTCGCCGGGCAGAAGCAGTCGGTACGGAGCGTGCGCGAGCTCGTACACATCTTCGAGAGAGCACGACAGGTCAACGCCGGTTGGAAACGTGAGATTCATGAGATAGCTTTCGCCGGCAGTCAGTGCCTTCTGCACCCGGGCAAACCCCTCACGATAGCGCTCAAACGTCACACAACGCCGGTTCCTGATAATCGGCTGATCCGCCGATACCATCCGGGTCCCGAAGCCGGCGGGACGTTCGACACTGGTGCCGGGAACCGAGAAGCGCACCCCCGAGGGAAGATCCGAAAGCGGCCAGACCAGAGGCTTCTGCAGCTCGTAGTCGATGACGAACAGAAAGGGCGTCGCTTCCCTGCCGAGATCATCCATTTCGCTGAAAAACCGGGCGACAGGCCTCGTGACGCTACTCTCCGTGATACTGTATGAGTGTGCGCACCCTGTATCCGCCGAGGAGGCGGTCGTAGTTCAGGAAGGGAAGTCCGATAACCGCTCCAATCTCCACCACGGTACTGCCTGCCTCTTCAAGGATCGATGCCGCAGCGGCCAGGGTCCCGCCCGTTGCGATCAGGTCATCAAGCAGCAGAACCCGTCTCGGCACCGCAAGATCGGCACGGTGAATCTCTATGGTGTCAGTCCCGTACTCCAGGTCAAAGGTCCTCCGGTAGCTGTCTCCGGGAAGCTTCCCCTGCTTTCGCACCAGAACAAGCGGGAGCCCGAGTATTCGTGCCACCGGGGCGCCGAAGAGAAAACCGCGCGCATCGATGGCCGCAATCGCCTCTATGCCACCGTTCCTGAAGGGAGCTGCGAGTTCGTCGATGCACCAGCCGAAGGCCTCCGGGCTCATAAGCACACTCGTGACATCATAGAAGAGAATTCCCGGCTTCGGGAAATCCGGAACCTTGCGTATATGCTGGTCAAGATCGAAATCGGACATAAACGAACAGTAGCCTCCCTGATGCACCCGTGTCAAAAGCTTGCAAGCCCGGACAATGCCCAATACAGTTGACCACAGTCATGAAAACAGTAATCCCTGTTGCAAGCGGTAAAGGCGGAGTCGGAAAGAGCATATTCGTCGCGAATCTCGGCGTCTGCCTCGCACAGGCAGGGAAAACCGTCATTGTCGTCGATCTTGACCTTGGAGGGTCGAACCTCCACACCTGCCTCGGTGTCCGAAACAGCAACGCCGGCATCGGACAGTACATTTACGACAAGAACATCAGACTCGAACAGCTCGTTCTGGAAACCGGGCAGCGGAAGCTTTTCATTGTCCCCGGCGATTCGCTCCTGCCGGGTACCGCAAACCTCTCATATTTCCGGAAGCTCAAGCTCATGAAAGAGCTGTCGGCGCTTGTCGCCGACTATATCATTCTCGATCTCGGTGCAGGGTCATCGTTCAACACTATCGATTTTTTTCTCGCATCTCAGAACGGCATTCTGATCTGCACCCCGGAAACAACATCGGTTCTCAATGCCTACAGCTTTCTGAAAGGTGTCGTTTTTCGTTCAATGTACCGCTCGTTTCCACCGGACTGCCCGGAGCGAGAGCTTGTCCACAGCTATCTGACCGCACGAATTGAAGGGGCGGACCGCTCTGTCGAGCAGCTTATCGGACAGCTCGCTTCGATCTCGGAGGCGAGCGCTCAACAGGCACGAAAAGCACTTGAAGCGGCGCAGGTGCGCGTTGTGCTGAACATGGGTCGCCACTCGCGTGATATCGCTATCGGCGGGAAGTTGCGCGAGATCGCGGGGAAGAACCTGAACACCGATGTCGCGTACATTGGCTTTCTGCCATACGAGGAGCACATGAGCTCCAGTATCATCCGGCGGAGCCCTCTCGCTCTCCTTGATCCGCAGGCGGCGTACGTGAAGGCACTTCGCAGCGTCGCAGACCGTATTATCAGCGAGCCTGCCTCTGGTAGTTTCCCCTATTATCAGGATGATGATGATCTGCGCGCCGTCGCTTCTGCTGCCCTTCAGTAGGCGGCCTTGTATCCTGCCACCCGTGCACCGACCGGTACATCAAGGTTAACGAAGCGTCCGCTGATTGCGTACTCATAGCCTATGGCAGCGACCATGGCCGCGTTGTCCGTACACAGCGACAGAGGAGGAATCGCCAACTGCAGATGCGTGCGCGCGGCAAGTTCGCGGCGGAGACGGGAGTTGGCAGCGACCCCACCCCCGACAACGAGACGGTGTATACCTGTCTGCTGTACGGCTCGGTCGAGACGTTTCATGATCATGCCTATTGCAACGCGCTGAAAGGACGCAGCTAGATTTTCAGCACTCGCCTCTTTGCCGGGTCGCAGAAACCTGGACGCCTGAACGGTAACAGCGGTCTTGATCCCCGAATAACTGAGATCGAGATCGTGGCTGTCTCCCTTCAGCGATGAGCCGGGAAACTCATAGGCCGTTTCATCGCCTCCTGAGGCAAGCGCGTCGACGGCTTTGCCGCCTGGATATCCGAAACCGTGATACCTGGCAACCTTGTCGAAGGCCTCGCCACAGGCGTCGTCCACGGTGGCTCCGAGGACGGTCAGTGTCTGCCAGTCGTCCATGCGGACTATCATGGTGTGACCGCCGGAGACCAGCAGCCCCAGGCACGGCCAGTCGACAGGTCCGCTGAGACGTGGCGCGTACAGATGTGCGAGAATATGATTCACAGAAACCAGCGGTCGGTCGAGTCCCAACGCAAGCCCTTTGGCAAATGTCGTTCCAACGAGCAGTGAACCAGACAGACCGGGATGTGTCGTGACCGCAACAATGTCGATGTCTGCTGCCGTGATGCCTGATTCTCGTATTGCCTGCCGATAAACCGGCAGTATGTGTTGTGTATGCTGCCGCGACGCGATCTCCGGCACGACGCCCCGGTACTGTTCGTGTTCCTCAATCTGGGAATGGACGACCTGACCGAGCAACTCTGATCCATCTTTCACGACGGCAACAGCACATTCGTCGCAGCTGCTCTCGACGCCGAGCACGATCACCGGAACAACCCCGCATACCTGACACCGATGTGTGAGATCCGACGAAATGCAACACCCCGTGTTTCAGCAAGTTCAGCCGTCTCACGAATCAGTTGAGGAAGCTCGCGTGTCTGTACGTGTCCAATGAGTACCGCGTAACCCTGCGTTCTCGCGCGCTCGATCCCCGCGAGCAGTGCGTCCCGCATGCTTTCGATATCGCGATAGTGATCGACGAAGATATGACGTTCGATCGTCTGTATGCCGAGCAGATCTCCGGCCTCAGCGACAACAGTCTGCGCGGTAGTCCGGCTGTCAAGAAAGAAAATGCCCTGCTCATGAAGCACTTCTATGACGGTCTGCATCGAGTGAAGCTGTTCGGTCACTGCGGACCCCATATGATTGTTTGCGGCGACAGCGTGCGGAACAGAATTCAGCGCATCCTGCACCAGCAAGGCGATTTCATCGGGCTGGTGCGTCACTTCGATTGCACCGGGACCGGGGTCGCCTCGACCGAGAGCCTGCATTGGCATGTGGAGCATGACATCGTGTCCCGCACGGTGCGTTGCCTCGGCAGCTTCAAAGGAAAACTGCAGGTGCGGAAGCACGCTGACGGTAAGCGGAACATTGAGCTCGAGAAAAGGTTCGAGCTCCCACAAGGAGTAGCCCGCGTCGTCAAGAATCAGGTAAAGATCGCCCACGAGCGGCGGAATGGGTTCGGGTGCCGGTGTTTCCGGTTGCCGTTCAGGCTGCGGTGTCGGTACCGGATCGGGCAGCCGCACCGGTGGCGGCGGCAGCGGATCCTCGAACTCGGGCTCGGGTTGTCCCCGTTCGCCGGAGTCATCGATACGGGCGGTTTCGTCGGGACCTGACGAAAGCTCGGAGACATCCCTTCTATCAGGCGTCAGAAACAGGAGCGCGATCAGAAGAACCGCTATCAAACCGAGCAGCACATACAGCTTCAGCAGGTACGCGTTTCGCTCAGCGGTGGTGCCGGATCGTGACTTTTTTTGCTGTGGAACCTGGTCTGATTCCTGATCTTTCGAGTCTGCCATATACACGCTCTATCGGGTGGTAGCGTGATACAATAAAGACAGCAATGCAAGAGGTCAGTCGGTCACAAGCTCACGAAGCTCTCCGGCGTACTCTCTGAGTTTTCGAAGCGCGCGCATCTCGATTTGACGGACCGTCTCCGGTGATATTCCCATCTCGTCGCTGATCCTCTTCAGGGTATACCGTGGTCCGCCGCCGATGGCAAAACGGTACATGAGAATCTGCCTCTCGCGCTCCATGAGTCGATGCAGGACCCGTCGCGTTTCATCTCGGACAACACCACTCATTACATCCTGATCCGGTGAGTAACTGGTATCCTCGCACACGTCGTAGAGTGTACCGGAGTCATCGTTGATTTCGGTATCGAGACTCGCCACTCCGGATGAATAGCCAAGGATCTCTACGACATCCTCACGATTCATACGCAGCTCTGTCGCGATCTCGTCGGTAGACGGTGTTCGCATGTACTTCTGGCTCAGGGTATTGTAGCTTCGCTGTATACGCTTCAGCGCATCTTCTTTCCGGTGAGGCAGCCGTATCGGGCGGCGTTTGTTCGACATTGCCCGGGTAATCGCCTGCTTGATCCAGAATGAGGCATAGGTCGAGAAGCGGACGTTCTTCCGGTGGTCGAACTTTGCTGCGGCCCGCAGAAGTCCGAGATTCCCTTCCTGAATCAGATCGAGAAAGGCCACGTCCTGTGTCACATACGAGCGCGCGATCTTGACGACCAGGCGAAGATTGGATTCTATTAGTTTCTGCTTGGCTTTTTCGTCTCCCCACGCGATACGCTTGGAGAGGTCAACTTCTTCTTCAGACGTGAGCAGCGGCGTATCCTTGATCTGGTCAAAGTAGGCCTGTACGGAGTTTTCCTGGGAGCGGACAGTTTTCTGCTTCGTGTTCATGATGCATTCTCCTGCTTGAATGAATGCAATCGTCGTGCCAAGTTGTCTCAAAGGGTTTTATATTTTTTAAATGTTTATAATGTAACAATTTATATAGTATGGTTGAAAGTCATGATCGCTGTACCGCTACGAGTGTATACATTTTGATACGCGTAGTGCGGTACACAGGTGCACATTTGTGGACTATCAGTCAGTCTATGGAGGGAATTTGCTGATCGTATGCACG
This sequence comes from Spirochaetaceae bacterium, assembly GCA_007128315.1. Classification (GTDB taxonomy): domain Bacteria; phylum Spirochaetota; class Spirochaetia; order DSM-27196; family SKKC01; genus SKKC01. The sequence continues at coordinate 34,815 of SKXQ01000090.1, forward strand.
AGCACGGGACAGGTCGGCTGCAGAAGGCCCGGAATTTTCTTGGAGTTGCTCGTAGATCATGTCCGAAAGACCAAAGCTGCGGGTTCGAGACATGAGGACCGAGTACTCCTCAAAGAGCATATCTTCGAAAATCTCCTCTGCCTTTCCGCCGTGCAGCAGAGAGGCTGAACGGTCGATCGTAGAACGCATGGTGTCGA
>SKXQ01000004.1 GCA_007128315.1 Spirochaetaceae bacterium
CGAGTCTTCGGTATTTAGGAGTCGGCTAACCGACTTTGCCGTGTGCGGGAAGGTGTATCGTGACGGTTGTTCCTTCGCCCGGGGTGCTCTCGACCTGTATGGTGCCATCGTGGGCTTCGACGACGTTCCGGACAATGACCATCCCCAGTCCGGTCCCGCCGCTGTGCTCGGCGGAGTAGAATGGCTCAAAAATGTGTTCAAGCGTCTTTTGTGACATGCCGCGACCGGTGTCACGCACGAGAATTCGCACACTCGCTGCTCGTTCCTCGATCTCGACCGAAATGCGCCCGTGTTTCCCTATCGCTTTTCTCGAATTCTCGACGAGATTGACCAGCGCTCGAAGCATGCGGTCACGGTCCAGGATCAGGGGCTGGGTGAGATTACTGTCCAGATCGAGGAGAATATCACGTCCACTCAGACGAGCGGTCATTGTACTGCGAAGTCCGTCAAGGAGTTCTTCGCCGGTGACGATGCCCGTCTCCAGGCGTATTTCGCCGCGGCTGTAATCCAGGAGTTCGTTCGCGAGGGCATTCATACGATCGGCTTCACGGATAATGAGTTGCAGGCCCCGAGACAGCCGCTCCTGGTCCGTGAGGTGCATAAGCATCATCTCCGCATGGCTTCGCAACACGGACAGGGGATTACGCAGATCGTGCAGGATCATGCCTGACATTTTGCCGAGAGTAGAAAGACGCTCGGATCTGAGCAGTTCTCGTTGTGTGGCACGCAGCTCGTCGTTCGCCTGCTCGAGTTCGGTGTTCCGGCGGCGCAGACCTTCGACGAAGCTCTCGTTGCTCCGCCTGACCATGCTCGACAGGCGTTTCATGATAGAGAGGGCGATGTTTCCGTTTTCACTGATGAAGCGACGGAAGTCCTTTCCTGCGAGGTACAGGAGGTCTCCACCGGTTTCTACTATGACCGTTGCGCTGCGGGGAAGCTCATCGACAAGAGCCATTTCTCCAAAGAGCTGACCCGGGCCATGGAGTGCGAGCAACTCGGCGTCGGGTTCACCCCAGTTCTTCCACACGGCGACGGCACCCTGCGCAACAACGTAAAAGTGTTCCGGGGGATCTCCTTCCCGAAACACGATATCGCCGGCACGGACCTGTTGCATCGCCGACAGAGTGGCAAGTGACGAAATCTCATCATCACTCAGATCGGAAAAGAAAAATACTCTCGAGAGAAGCTCGTGTTGTGATTCAGGCACAAAAAAACCCCCGGAAATGATATCCGGGGGTATTGTAACAGAACTGCCCGGTTATGGGATCAACCGGTCTTACCAGCCGTCAACCATATCGTCTTCGTCCCTGATTTCCATGGAGAACAGATCGGTTACCGCACGAAGGTCGTCAAAATATACGAAGTATGTTCCGTAGGTCTGCATCAGGTCGGTCTGCACCATGAAACCCCTGAACATGAGCCCTTCACGGTCAGTCAGCATCGGATCCCGCTGCAATATGTTCGGTGGAATTGCCACTGTCATTCGCCGCCAGCCGGTGAAGTTCATGTTCCCCATATTGATATATTTGATGTCGCCCCGTATGTCCTCAACAACCATGACCAGACGATGATTCGTGTTCCGTCCGGCAACCCAGACGCTCATGGTTCGCACCTGACCGGGTACCGCAATCGGTCGTATCGGCTCGATGGAGATAATCGGAGTTCCTCTGCGAAAGAAGGTCGTCTTTACGCCGAGGACGTGCTCGTTGACGCCGGTAAAACCAAGTTCTTCCTCTTCAGGAATCGGCTCGAGCATGGCCGGACCACCCTCGAAACGCCTCCACTCAGTCAGTCCGTAATCACTCGAGATGCCCGCACGGAAAAAGCCGGCATCCTCGAATTTCGTGACCGATATTTCGACGAGACGCTGCTGCGCAACGTCCTGCCCAAGCTGTGTAGCATCAATCCCGCGCCCGAACTGCGCCGAAGCACCGGTGGCAACAAGAACGAGAACTGACAATCCAAGAAATAATGTTCGCATTTTCATGTTCCCACCCTACTCGTTGTTACCATTCGTCCAGAGATCCTCGACAAAGCCGGGACTCGCCAGATCCGATCCGTCGAACGGCGCTTCATACAGGTCTGTCATGACCCTGATCTCGTCAAAATAGACGTAGAAATTGTTTACTGCCGTACTCGGTCTCGTCCAGACCACAATGCGTACCAACTCCAGCGGCTGAAAGCGCGGCAAGGTAACCTGACTTTGCGGAATCCTTGAAGGGATCTGCGTTCTGAGGTTCCGCCATCCTGCGAAATTCAGGTCGCCCATGCGTATTACGTGTACGATGCCTCGATAATCCCTGACGTGCACGTCGACATACATGTCGTAGTTCGATCCCCAGACCCAGACGTCGATGTGCGACGCTCGACCGGGAATCGGCAACGCAGACTCGACTTCTTCTCCATCCTCATTCGTTTCGACCGGAGTCAGCTCAAGATAATTGAACCCTCTCCTGTTAAACGCGGCGTTGATGCCGAGAGAACTTCTCTCCCGCTCGGGACCCACAAGATAGAGTGCATCCGGTCCAACCGGAAAATACCCGACTCTCGGAAAATCGAGCTGTGAGGCGATGAAATGGCTACCGCTTACCGACCACTGTATGTCCTCTTCCTCGGTAAAGTTCGCCAGAACGATTGTCTGTATGTTCGTTGGGCTACTGGTAGTTTGACTGAACAACGGCGCTGCGAGAAAAACGAACGTAAGGCTCGCAACAACCCTGAGAAGGCGGCCGTCTCTCATCCTTGTCTCCTCCTTGGGTAATACACAGTCCTTCCGTGGTACTGCATTACGAAGTATATGTTTGCCCCGTACGGTTGTCAAACCTCGGGAGGCAGAAAGCTTCCTCAATAACTATCTCGGTACCGGCTGGCTGCGGAATTCCGCAGGAAAAACACGAGTTTCACGGTTTCCAAGCCATGCCGTGACCGCCTGCGGGAACGATCGATGAAACCACCCTATCTGTTCGACTCCGGGGCGCTCCGTCAGATCAGCATCTGCGATGACCGGGACGTTTCGCCCGTCGATTGCCTCGAGAGCAGCAGACGTCCGTTCGCCAAGAAAGAACACCATGATGCATTCACTGTCCCCTGCATCACGGATCGCGCGTCGCACAACTTCATTTCCGACATCGGTGAACCATCGTTCCTCGTTCAGCGGAATCGCTCCGTCGGACCGACGCGAGAACTCGCTGACGAACTCCGTGCGCATTCGTCGTGCAGCCGGGCCCGTCTCCAGGGTAAACAGACAGACCGCGCCACGGTCCACACGGCGGACGACCTCCGAGAGCACAAACGCCGCGGCATCGGCCGCAGCCGGACCAGGATCGAACACGATCATTCCGTCAACCGGCTGTACAGCGTAGCCACCGAGGATGACAACATCGCCGCGTCTTTCGCCGGTCCGCAGATCAGGTGGTGCAAGCCCGGACGCAACCAGGGTCATTACCAGCGGCGCGGTGCCGGACAGGCCCCGAACCTGATCCGACCAGCTCTTAAAGGGATCAATCGTGGTATACCGGACAGCTCCCGGAACGGTCCGTCGAAGCTGGGCTCGCAGGTCGGGATACAGAAGCTCGGTCATTGAATCGGTGAGTACGATCACGTCAGGTGAACACGCGGACAGTCCGAAAACGAGAACCGTGAACAGCAAAACCCGCACGAACACCGCTCTATCGGTATGAGCTGAAATAGAAGCCCTGAAGAACATATACGATACCGCCTGTAGCGAAGAGCACGAGAACCGTCAGTGCACTCGCCCATGTAAAATACCCGAGATAGTACAACATGGGGCCAAGAGGCAGAACGAAGAGCCATGCACATGCGGCGAGTATGTACAAAACACGTATCGCTCCGAACGACCCCCGCGCGGCTGTCAGAAGAGCGGGTATCGTGAGCATGATCGAAATACGGAGTACGGGCTCGAGAAAAAGCGTATACCGCGACGGATACTGCGATCCGAACACGACGTCCGCAAGCGCCCAGGCTGCGACGAATCCCGACACGAACGCCATGAGTCCGACAAAGACCTCAGTCGGCTGCTCCGTGAGGACCGGCCGCACCAGCAGTGCACCGAGTATGGTAAGCGTACCGACCGGGATGAGGAACGCACCGGTCAGATGCCACAGGTACAGACCGGTCGGCATGAACTGCTCCATGACACCCCATTCGAACCATGCAATAACAAGGTAGGCCGGAAAGAGCGACACGAACCCGCGCACGAATGGCCCGAATACGACCGAAGAGGAGACCGCCTTCCCTCCCATACAGGAGAGCACGAATACGAATGTCAGAAAGGCTGATAATAGTGCGAATATCGTCATGATCTGCAGCGGACAGTATCATGGCATGATTACTGCTATCAAGCCGCCGCGTTGACAGCATGGGGCCGAGAACCTACATTCTGCCTTACCATGAGCGTCGAAGCGGAACGAAAGTCGGAACCGGGAGTTGTTGCTCCGCGTTATTTCGAATTTGGATCTCAGAATGACGGGCTTACCCTCGATAGCGGACAGGTTCTCGGTCCGGTGCGGATCTGTTACGAGAGCTACGGGACTTTGAACGCGGATGCGTCAAACGCAATTCTGTTGCTGCACGCGTTCAGCGGCGATGCACACGCGGCAGGATACCACAGCAGCGACGACCGGCATCCCGGCTGGTGGCATTCCATGGTCGGACCGGGCAGACCCTTCGACACGGATCTGTATTTCGTCATTTGCTCAAACGTCCTTGGAGGGTGCCAGGGCTCAACGGGACCCGGATCGGTGAATCCCGAAACGGGAGATCGATACGGCCTGGAATTTCCGGTCATTACGATACACGACATGGTGAAGGCTCAGATCCGACTGATGGATCACCTTGGCATACAGAAGCTTCTAGCGGTTGCCGGTGGTTCTATGGGAGGTATGCAGGCCCTCGAGTGGGCTAGCAGATACTCTTCGCGCGTTCAAGGAGCGATCATCCTCGCTTCCACGTCCCGGCTCAGCGCCCAGGGTATCGCCTTCAACGCGGTTGGCCGAAACGCGATCATGAGCGACCCCCGATTCCGCGACGGATGCTATTACGACGGAGAACCGCCAACACGAGGGCTTTCGATCGCCCGCATGGTAGGTCACATAACCTACCTGAGTGATGAGTCAATGCGGATGAAGTTCGGCAGACGTCTGCAGGATCGCGACAGCATGGACTTCAGTTTCGCCGACCAGTTCGAAGTCGAAAGCTACCTGGAGTATAAGGGCGGCACCTTCGTCGACCGTTTCGATGCGAACAGCTATATATTTCTGAGCAAGGCAATAGACTACTTTGACATGGAGACGACGCACGGATCGCTCGAAAACGCCTTCGCGACGACCAGCTCCAAGTTTCTCATTCTCTCGTTTTCGAGCGACTGGCTGTATCCGCCATATCAGTCAAGAGAAATTGTACGCGCGCTTATGCGTAAGCAGAAAGATGTAAGCTACTGCGAGATCTCAAGTCCATACGGGCATGACTCGTTTCTGCTGGAAACGGAACGACAGGCGCCTATGATTCGGGCCTTTCTCTCCACGCTTTCACAGGATCGCACAATGGATGGTGTTCCATGAATCCCGGAAACAGACCTCACGTCGCATACGACGAGATCATCAAGCTGGTGGAGCCACGGTCAACGGTGCTTGACCTCGGCTGCGGTGACGGCGAACTGCTGCAGCGTCTCCGGCAGGAGCGTAGCTGCCGGGGTCGTGGGGTAGAGATTGATGAGGGTCACATCCGGACCTGCATCGGTAAGGGTATAAGCGTATTCCAGGGCAACCTCGATCAGGGCCTCGCCGATCACGAGTCCAACGCCTACGATTACGTGATCCTGAACCAGACGCTGCAGATGGTACACCGACCCGATCGGCTCCTTCGTGAGATGATCAGGGTGGGACGAAACGTGATCGTCGGGTTTCCGAACTTCGGTTACTATCTGAACCGTCTGCAGCTGCTGTTTCGTGGACGAATGCCGGTAACCGGGACGCTGCCCTACGAGTGGTACGAGACACCGAACATTCATCTGTGCACGCTTCGGGACTTTCGAAATTTGTGTGCTACTGTCAACATACACGTCAAAACCGAAGCCGCAAGCCATAAGGGAAGACCTGTTTCTCCGATCGCGGCAAATCTGTTTGCGACCGAGGTTTGCTTCCTGCTTGTGGACAGCCTCAAGAGCATTTGATATAGTCGTTGATCGTATCTGCAGGTAAAAACCGCAGATCACTCAATTTCACACACGTTCGGTTCCGAGAGTACATCTTCGGAACAGTGTTTCGTAGAGCGGCGTCACGAGAAAGACGCTGTAGTTGTACGAACGAGGGGGTAGATTGGCTTCTAAGGACTTACGGATAAATGAACAGATCAGGGTGCGCGAGGTCCGTCTTATCGACGACGACGGAGAACAGCATGGCTTGATCGCAACGACGCAGGCTATGGAACTCGCGAAAGAACGGGGCCTTGACCTCGTTGAGATTGCACCACAGGCCAAGCCTCCCGTCTGCAAGCTGCTCGATTACGGCAAGTTCAAGTTCGAGCAGGACAAAAAAGACCGGGAGTCCCGTAAGAAACAGAAGCAGGTCAAGCTGAAAGAGGTTCGTATGCAACCGAAGATCGAGGAGCATGATCTTCAGTTCAAGACCAACCACATACGAGGCTTTCTTGAGGACGGACTGAAGGTCAAGGTAACGATACGATTCCGAGGGCGCGAAATGGCTCACACGGAGCTCGGACGGGTTGTGCTGGATAAGATCATCGATATGCTGGAAGAAGCAGCGGTAATCGATCGCCCTCCGCAGATGGAAGGGCGTTTCATGTCAATGATTGTATCCCCCGGTACTAAAAAGGCACCAAAGAAAACCGATGAGCCGGCGACAGAAGATACGCCGCAGGAGTAACACATGCCAAAGATGAAAACACGCCGTGCAGCAGCGAAACGCTACACGGTAACACCGAACGGTAAGGTTAAGTACAAGAAGCAGGGACTTCGTCACATTCTCAGCAAGAAAAGTACCAAGCGGAAGCGAAAGCTCCGGAAAGCAGGGATTCTTGACAGAACGGAAGCCCCTCGCGTAAAAAAAATGCTGCCGTACGGCTAGTTTTTTTTACTACAGACACTTTTTACGTTAATTCAGGAGTATACACATGCCACGCGCAGTAGACGGATCGAGACGAAAAGACCGGCGAACAAAAATTCTTCGTCAGGCAAAGGGTTACTGGGGCCGCCGCAGCAAACTTTTTCGCACAGCAAAGGATGCGGTAGCAAAAGCGCAGAGCTACGCCTACCGGGACCGCAAGGTACGAAAGCGTGATTTTCGCAGGTTATGGATTGCCCGCATCTCGGCGGCATGCCGCAACGAGGGTATCACCTATTCACGCTTCATAAGCGGTCTGCAGCGTTCCGAAATCGCGATCAATCGCAAAGCCTTGAGCAATCTCGCTATCGAAGATCCGAACGCATTCTCGACACTGGTCGAACAAGCCAGGTCCAAGCTCGACTGACAGCCCACAGGTGTGGAAAGGCGGGATTCATGCTCACGGTAGAGCAGATCAAATTGCTGGAAAGCCGGGTACTCAAGGCAGTTGAAAGGATTTCCTCGCTGCAGGACGAAAATCAGCGGCTTCGTGACGGTCTCTCTCAGTACGAGCGACGGATCGAGGAGCTTGAAGTTCTTATAAGCGAATTCCGCGACGGGCAGAAAGCCATCGAGGAAGGAATCCTGAGTACTCTGAAACGCCTTGACGTACTCGAGGACGAAATAGCCGTCGATGATGGCGCCGTGGAACAGATGGAAGCGGCGCCAGTGGATAGCGATACCGAAGCTGAGCCCGCCGGAATCGACGATACTGCCGCAGCACCCGAAGCGTCGCCGGCAGCTGATGACGAGACTGACGAAAACCTGCAGACCGATTCGGAGTCAGAGCTCGATATCTTTTAGACTGCGGTCACTATGAAAATAGAACTGCTCGGAACCAGTTTCACAATACAGACAGACGAAGACCCTGCGTACCTCGAGCGGGTCGTCGACTATTACCGTAAGAAAGTCTTTGAGATACAGAGCGGGGTGCGAAACGCGGACGCTCTGAAAGTTGCCATTCTCAGCGGCATGCTCGCCGTCGACGAGCTGTTCAAGGAGCGAAACCGACAGAACCTTGAGACTGACTCCCCTTCGGTCAGCGAAGCGGAGGAAATTACGTCCCGTCTCCTGGCATCCCTCGATCGCGTCCTTCAGGATACCGAGTCAGGCGACTCTGATTGACCTTTTCCGTATCAGTATTTCTTCACGGTCGAACGCGTCGGTGTCGCACCCGATTACCCGTACAACCCGGGATGCGACAAAATTCGCGAACGTTGCTGCCTGCAGCGTCGTGAATCCATCCTCTCTGGCATAGAGAAAGGCTCCTGCAAAGGTATCCCCTGCCCCCGACGTATCAACGACGTCTACAGCTTCGCCCGGGACGTCGGCCACCGCCGAGGCTTCTACGAGTCTGCAGCCCTCAGCGCCCCTCTTGATCACGAGACAGCCGGCGAGCCCCCTGCACCGCTCTATCATCTGATCGATGTCATCGGTCTCCGAGAGGGAAGCGAGTTCTGATTCATTCGCAAAGAGAACGTCAAGCGACCCCGCGAGTACGTCAAAAAAATCGCTCCGGTGCCGGTCTGCCACCAGAACATCCGAAACGTCAAAGCTTACCGGGATACCGCGTCTGTTACCCGCTCGTATCGCCTTCATTGCTGCTTCCTGGCCCGAAGGAGCATCCCATACGTAGCCAGTGAGATGGACCCGCGAACACCGCTGGAGGGCATCCTCATCGATGTGTTCGGGTTTCAGGAGCAGGCAGGCTCCGAGTGCGGTGAACATGGTCCGCTCCTTGTCGGGGGTTATATAGATAACCGAACCACCGGTTGATGCGTCCACCGTCGCGAGACGCGACTGAACCCCTGCGGAGTCGAGCAGCCCCGCGAACTCACGCCCCGGGTCATCCCCTCCAACGGCACCGGTATAGATCGGTGATGTGTGAAGGCCTTCGGCAAGCCACGCGTACACACGCATGGCATTGGCAGCGCTCCCGCCGGGTTGCGCGTCGGCGACACGCCCCGCTGCGACAACCTTCCTTTGCATATCAGCGTCGACCAGATTCATTGTTCCCGGCTTCACGTCAATGCTGCGAAGAAAGTCGTGCGTTCCGTACACAAGTGTGTCGAGTAACGGATTTCCTATTCCATATACCGGTCCCATTCCTGCTCCCTCATCATTGACGTAAACTCGGGCGCCAAACTACTATGATGCATACATACATGTCCATCATAACGAGCCAGCAGATCTCAGCGTATTATGATCAATACGCAAACTCCGAAATAACGTTCACGAAAGATATCATCAAAGCGACCCTGTTATACCCCAAACAGGTTTGTCTCAAATGCATGGGGTACCAGTGGCCTTGCATCATCTATTCCAGTTCGATGAACTCGGCGAAGATCATTGTCAACATGAAAGACAGTCTGAAGGCCATGATCAAAAAGGCGAACAACGTCGTTTCGCTCAGATTCAGCTTCATTCAACGAGACAAGGCCGATCCTGTCACGTTTCTCGTGTCAGCAAAGATCGTCAGCTACACACCGTACTCGCGCGAGAATCAGAGTCTTGTCTTCCTGACGCTTCAGTACACACAACGACCTGCCGACGGACTCATCGAAATCCTCGGACAGGTTCTCGAGGCGCACGCAAACAGCACAAACCGGAGAGATGAACGAATAACCATCACCGAGGCGTCGGAGAAAATCCTTGGATTCGGCGCCCGTAACGCTCAGATTTCCATTCAGGGAGTGCCGCGAAAGTGTATTCTGCGCGATGTCAGCTTTGGCGGTGCCAAGGTGATCATCATGGGCGTTGCGAAATTTATTCTGAACAAGGATGCGGTCCTTCGCATTTCCATACCCGATCCCCCGGAAAACATTGATATTCCGGGAACCGTCATCCGGTTCGAAGCAGTAGAAGGACGGAACGACATAGCCGCGTTCGCCATACAGTTTCACCAGGATCATGTCCCCGCGAAGTACAAAATGCGCGTAAACTCGTATATACGCGCCTCTCAGTCGCCCAAGGCACGGGCAAAAGCGCAGGCAGAAGAACGCGAACGCCTGGCATCAGCGACCCGGGCGAAGACCGAAGCAGGAGTGAGAGCAAAACGGGACGAACAGGCCCGCCGAAACACCGACACCGGGAACGATCCGGCAGCAGAACGCTGATACTACCAGAAACAGGACGTCGAATCATGATTAACCAGAACCACAATCCAACGCGAGATATTGTTTACATTTCGGTCCCGGACGACATGCAGTCGCACGCCGAATCTATTCACCTCGATCCCGAGCGTAAACTCCCGGTCGAGCTTCCCGACGGTCCGAGCGTCGGAGCCCTGCAGTCCCTGAGCTGGGAGATGATTCTCTCGGCAATGCTCAAGATCCTGGCATACGATCCCGAACACAGCGACGCCGACTACTATCGTCGCTTCATACGCGGAGTACGACCGGAGATAGTAAACGAGCTTACGGAGACCGGCGTGTTGAAAGCGCGAAACGGAGATTATGCGCTCGCCGAGGAGCTGTTTCTTGCCCTCAGCGGTCTGTTACCCGGTGATCCCATACCGCGACTCAATCTGGCTCTCATGTACGAGCAGCAGTCCGAGCAAAGTCACGATGAGGCGTTCAGCGAACGGCTCGACGAGCACGCGTTCAATCTGTATCGGGAGTTGCTTCAGGACGAGGACGCTCCGCCGGAAGTCGCCATGAACGCCGGATTCTTTCATCTCCGCAAGCGCAACTACGACCGGGCGCGGCAACTTCTCGAGCAGTTTGTTGCCGAATCGGACGACGAGGAAAAGACCGCCGAAGCTCAGCGAGTTGTCGACCAGATCGGCCAGCAGAGCCTCGACGACACCGTGTTCAAGGAAGCGTTCGATTTTATTCGTCTCGGCCAGGAGCAGCAGGGTATACAGAGAATAGAAGAGTTCCTTGAACGCCATCCGGATGTCTGGAACGGATGGTTTATCCTTGGATGGGCTCACCGGCGCCTGGGAGACTACGCCTCGGGCAGAGATGCGTTTGATAAAGCCATTTCCCTCGGAGGCACCTCGCCCGACACCCTGAACGAGCTGGGAATCTGCCTGATGGAACTCGGGGAACACGACGCAAGCCTGAAACGCCTCCGGGAAGCGCTGACGATCGAGCCGGATAACACCAAGGTCATGTGCAACCTCGGCGTTGTTCATCTGAAAATGGGTAACGCGGGTGAAGCAAAACGGTACTTTTCCAGCGTTCTCGCCTACGATCCGGAAGATCCGGTCGCAAACGAGTACCTGAAACAGCTTTAGACAGACATTGACCGGAGTGCATCAAAAAAGATTCTGAAAATTTGCGTTTCCGGTCGCTAAAGAATACAGTATAGGAAGCCGATACACCGATTAGTGGGTGAGGACTGCGATTCGCTGGTACGCCACCGGAGCGCCTGCCCGCCCCTATCTACAGCTTCGGCATAAACCTGTTACGCGTTTAGAACAGGTTTGAGTCGAATCTGCAACACACGTCAGCAAGGAGGTGTCGTAGCGAAGAATGACCACAATCCCGCTTGTGCGGGATCAAGATCCTACTTGTACAGGGGATACTGAAAAGCACGGACGCTTTTCAGCATGATTTTCACGGAGGAATACATATGATTATTAATCACAATACGAGCGCTGCGTTCGCACAGCGACAGCTCGGTGTCAACGAAAGCGGTATACAGAGCAGCGTGGAACGCCTGAGTTCCGGTATGCGAATCAACCGCGCAGGTGACGACGCTTCCGGACTCGCTGTCAGTGAAAAACTGCGCAGCCAGGTTCGCGGTCTTCAACGCGCATCTACCAATGCACAGGACGGCGTTTCGTTCATTCAGACGACAGAAGGCTATCTTCAGACCAGCCAGGACATTCTGCAGCGTATCCGCGAGCTCGCGGTACAGGCGTCTAACGGCATATACACATCGGAAGACCGGATGCAGATACAGGTCGAAGTATCACAGCTTGTGTCGGAACTCGACCGCATTGCTTCTCACGCACAGTTCAACGGACTGAATATGCTCACTGGACGTTTCGCACGGGAAACCGGAGACAACGACGTTACTGCGAGCATGCACTTTCACATCGGTGCCAACATGGATCAGCGTATTCGGGTCTTTATTGGGACAATGACCGCGGCTTCTCTGGGCATGCGTGAAGTCGGTACCGGTGATATCGTGACTCTTTCCTCAGCCGATAGTGCGAACCGCACGATCGGAATGGTGGACGAGGCACTGATGAGTGTCAGCCAGCAGCGCGCCAACCTCGGTGCGTACCAGAACCGTCTTGAGTACGCAATGCAGGGACTCGATGTCGGAGCGGAAAACCTCGCAGCCGCTGAAAGTCGCATCCGCGACACGGATATGGCTGCGCAAATGGTAGATTTCGTGCGCGACCAGATTCTCATGCAGGCGAGCACCGCAATGCTCGCACAGGCAAACCTGACACCACAGTCAGTATTGCAGCTCCTCGGTTAAGGGAGTACTATTCGATAACGGGTACAGGGGCCTTCGGGCCCCTTTGCTCGTCCTGTTCTTTGAAAAACATCAGACATCACCTCGCTTGAGGTCACCTGTCGGAGATGAAAACCACATGAGCCGGATGATTTCTCTTCTACGGCCAGCTGGTTTTCATCTGATTGCGAGAAGACGAAGCGGAGACAGCGCGTTATAGACTCCGGTATCGCATTCGATGGGACCGAGGCACGGATTGCCTCGGACGATCTTGTTCAAGGAGGGATGTATGATCATAAATCATAATACCGCCGCAGCGTACGCGAACCGGACCCTTGGTTCCCGTGGAGAAGCGATGCAGACCAATGTAGAGCGACTTTCATCGGGAATGCGGGTAAACCGTGCAGCGGACGACGCGTCGGGACTTGCGGTTTCTGAAAAGCTGCGCAGCCAGGTCAGAGGACTGAACCAGGCCGAGCGTAATATTCAGAATGCCGTTTCGTTCATTCAGACTACAGAGGGATTTTTGCAGAATACGCAGGACATTCTTCAGCGCATCCGCGAGCTGTCTGTACAGTCAGCTAACGGTATCTATACCGCTGAGGACCGAATGCTTATTCAGGTAGAGGTCTCACAGCTGGTGAGCGAAATAAACCGCATAGCTTCGCATGCGCAGTTCAATGGACTGAACATGCTCACAGGACGCTTCGCCGGAAACGAAGAAGCTGAGAGTGTCATGCAGTTTCAGATCGGCGCAAATATGGATCAGTCGGCCCGCGTGTTCATTGGAACAATGACGGCATCCGCACTGGGTCTGGTAGATGCTCAAGGTGGCGATGACACGGTTTCGATCTCCACACCGGAGGCGGCAAACCGGGCGATCGGTATGGTCGATGAAGCGCTTCGATCGGTCTCTCGGCAACGTGCAGACCTTGGTGCATATCAGAACCGGTTTGAAATGGCTCAGTCTGGAGTAGCCATTGCCGCTGAGAACCTTGCTTCGGCAGAGTCTCAGATCCGCGACACCGACATGGCAGCGGAAATGGTTTCGTTTGTTCGGAACCAGATCCTGATGCAGAGCAACACCGCAATGCTTGCACAGGCGAACCTACAGCCTCAGTCAGTATTGCAGCTGCTCGGTTAAGACAGGGAGACGGGGTACTTCGTTCCCGGACTCTTTGAGTGCGATAACTGCCGCGATGGCAGTATGCACGGAGGGAATCGTGCCTGTTCAAAGAGAGATTTCTGGACGTCATCTCTCGGCAACGCTTTCAGCAATGCACTGAGGGCCCGATACCCGACAGTAACTTTGGCAGGTGGGGAGTGCGCGCTCTCCCCACTCCATCGTCTTACACGGAGGTAAGATGGTATGACCATGGAAATAAGTGGTCCGTTCGGAGCCCCATCGTTCGACATGGTTACGCATGGACGGACGGATACCGGAAGCACTCAGGGACGAGCTGTACCGGATGTTACATTCGAACGACCTACTCGAGAAGAGATAGACCAGATGGTTGCCCAGCTGCAGACAACGGCGGCAGTAATTAACCGAAGACTACGGTTCTCGGTGAACAGTGATATGGGTGGCGTGATTGTTAAGGTGGTAGACGCGAACACCGATAAGGTGATTAAGGAGCTGCCGCCCGAAGCATTACAGCGAATACAGTTGCGCCTGAACGAGGCAATCGGACTGTTGCTCGATGAACGAGTATGAAACGGCTGAATGCTCCATGAGTCCTGTGGTATGCTCTTGTACAAAGGCAAACGGACGGACTGTATGTATGGACTTCGCCGAAAAATATCTCTAATATACTCAATAAGACCCGAGCTCACCAGAGTACGGATGGCGTTCTTTAGTATCGTCATCGCGGCAATGACGCTTCAATCAGCATATTCACAAATCTCGATTCCCGGCGTCTCGAGTCGGTTCGAGACCAATCAGATGATCGAAGATATCATCGACGCCGAAAGCGCCCCGATACGGCGGAACGAACAGCGAATCGAGGATCTGGAAAAAGAACGCGACGCGTGGAATCGACTGTCCCGGGATATGAGCGCCCTGCAGGACGCCGCGAACACCCTGTACAGTTTTCGCAACCCGTTTCTGCAGCGCATTGCAAGTTCGACCGATTCATCCGTTCTGACCGCCTCGGCGGTTCGCGAAGCACCGGAGTCCGTATCGAGTCTCGAAGTACTGCAGACCGCCTCCGCTGACGTCTTTCGATCCGCGTCGCTACCGGAAGATTTCCGTGTACCGGGTGGACGCTACACCTTCGGCATAGGCGACAGCGAGATTTCGGTTCCCTTCGAGGGAGGAAGCATCACCGAGTTTGTCGCGAGCGTGAATCGGCGGGCATCTCAGATCGTTGAGGTCCGTTCCGTGCGTGATACGCGAAGCTCTCGCATTCTTATCTTCGAAGGGCAGATTACCGGAGCTGCCAACCGGCTCAACTTTGCTGATGATGCTGAAACGCTCGCACTTGAAACGAACACGATCAGACCCCGGGCTACCGAAGCTGACCGGGACATACGGCTCGCACGCGAAACCGTGACGCTTGAGGACGGGGAAACGGGTTCCGCCGGTCTGTCTGACGGGACAGTGGTGCTCGAACCGACGTCAAGTGCGTTCATTGACACTGAACCGCGCGTCGTGCTCGAAGAAGGTCTTGTGTTGAGTTTCGAGATATCAGTAGAGAATCTCGGACGGGAGGAGTTCCGGGAACCTGTCGAACCGCGTGGACCGACTGTTCCGGAACTCGGTGAAACCGAGCTCGATGGTGTCCGCGTACCATTCGCCTCATCCGTCTTTGACCTTCCCGAATGGATTCGCCCGGAACCTCCTGCGGTAATTGACGATCTGAACATACTCACGCTTCTCGATGGATCGCAGGATTTCGCCCTCCCCCCGCTTGAAGATACAGATGGCTTCATGACCATCAGTTTTCCCGTCGGTGAAGCGCTCGCAGGTCTCACCGGCATAGAAGTAAGCAACAGGAGTACCTTCCGACGCGTCCATCTGCAGAATATCCGTGTATACGACCCCGACTCAGTCGGTGACTTCGAGCCGGTACTCGCGCTCGAAACGGCACGGGACGCACGCCTGCGCATAGACGGCATTGAAGTAAACAGGGACACGAACGATATCGACGATCTCATTGAAGGTGTCACACTCTCGCTGCAGGACACCGGGATTGCACGGCTTCGTGTCGAACCCGACGCGGAAGCTATCAAAAATGCGATTATCGAATTTCTCGCCCTGTACAACCAGATAATGGTTGAAACGAATATACTTACGCGAACGAGCAGGGAAATAGTCAGTCAGATATCGTGGTTTACCGACGAGGAAGCCGCTGAGGCGGAGGAACGACTCGGTTTGATGCAGGGCGACTCAACCCTCAACCAGCTTCGAAGCCGATTACAGACAATCATGATGAACCCCTACGAAACGCGTCTCGGAAGCGAACTGCGCATTCTTCAGCAGATCGGTGTTTCGAGTAATGCGAGCGGTCCGGGTGCAGGCGTTGACACACGCCAGCTTCGCGGGTACCTCGAAATGAACGAAGACGTCCTCGATGCGGCAATTGCGCAGAACCACCGGGCAATCCGGGACCTGTTCGGCTTTGACACCGATCGCGATGGAATCATCGACGCTGGAGCGGCGTTCGAGGTGCATAACTACGTCCGCGGTTTTACCCAGACCGGTGGCATCATTACCACACGGACGCAGAGCATAGACCGAAGAATCAGCGATGCAAACACACAGATCGGCCGCGATTCGGAGCGACTTGAACGTCGTGAGGCGCAACTCCGGCGTGAATTTGCGCAGATGGAATCGGCCGTGGACAGCATGGAAGACATGCGCCGGCGGCTTGAAGGACTGAACACGAATCAGAACAGATAGGAACACACGATGACTGTCCTTGTAAACAACGAAAAAGTAGATGTAACGCTCGAAAACGAGCACACTGTCGGCGATGTTGTACGCGAGCTCGCCGGATGGCTTCGCGACCAGGGTATGGAGCTCCACGCGATCAGCCTCGACGACAGGAAGGTAGCCCTGGATGCGACTGTCGACTGGCACGATCGCACCGTTGATTCCGTTGATACGATTTCGCTCGATGCCATGATGCATCCGTCGCGCGACCCCGAAACGCTTATGATCCTGCTCGAACTTCTCGGCCTCATTGAGCGAAACATAGAACAGGGTACCCGCGAAAACCTTGTCGAGGCCATGCGCGAGTACGAGTACGCCCGGCCCACGCTCGCACGCGCACTCAACGTGTCGACTGATACCGGGGTCCCGGCTCTGTCCATTCTTGACGATCTCGCAGCGCAGGTAAAAACCGATCCGGACGTTTTCGCCGCAGACGATGATGCTGCGCGACGGACCGTAACCGCAGCGAGCGCCGTCGTTCTGGAGCTCGCAAGCCGCCTGTCGGAGTTCCAGGATCCCGAGCAGCAGTTGAACGTCACCAGAGAAGCTCTGCGAACGCAGATCGGAGAACTGTCTGACATCGCCGTGATGCTTCAGCAGGGGCGTGACGCGGATGCCATGAAGCAACTGCTGAGGTTTACCGAACTGATAGAAAAACTCATCCGTCTTGGTGCCTGGTCACAACCTGAAGGCAGCGAACTGAACACCTTTTTTGGCGAGCTCATTCAGGCCTTTGAGGCCGAAGACACAGTTCTGATCGGTGATCTTGTCGAGTACGAAATACTGCCTCGTATTGAGGCACTACTAGATTCCGACGGGGAAGGTTCTTAAAACCGGATGATACTCCTCCAGACCAACGTCGATTTTTTTGTTCCCCCTGATCCCCGACAGGGCATCATTTTCGGCGGGATATTTCTCGGCCTTATCCTCGTCGCGGTCATAGGAAGCAAACTGTCCGGACCGGGCACCTCAGGCGGTTCCGGAGGAAATGCGTCATTCCTGCTTCGACTATCCTTCAGACGAAAGGCACGTCGGGCGGGGCTCTCGCGCCAGCAGGCACGACTTCTCGACCGCATGGCCCAGAAGCACAACGCGGCGGATCGGAACCGCCTGCTTACGAGCACTCGTTCACTCGACAGGCTTCTCACGCGATCACTCGCAACAGCGGAAACTGAAAGCACCTCCGATTACGTCCGGGAGCAGATGAAACACGATCTCCTGCAGATCCGTTCCCGGCTCGGACGTATGGATGGGAACGGCAGTCCCGTAAAAAGCAGCCGGAAACTCCGGCAGGGCACGGAGATCATCATACGAACAAGTGACAAGACACAATACGACTCCCGGGTCGTCGCATCCACCGAACAGCTGCTTGGAATCGAGGCGCCGGGTCCGGGGCCGAACGAGCATTACGGGTGGAGCAAGGGTATGCCCCTGGTGATACTCTTCGACGTCGGCGGCGACGGGCTGTACGGCTTCAAGACGAAAGTCGCAGGGTACCGGACACGACGGGGCACCCCTGCTCTCTATGTCGATCACAGTGACACCATTTCGAGTGCCCAGAAACGGAAATCGCCTCGCAAGGACTTCGGTAATCCGGCGTACTTTTTTCCCGTCCTTGTTGTGACAGAGGGTCGCGGCAGGAACCGGAAAAAACGCGCTGTAGTCGATTCCGCGAAACGCCAGCTGGGAACCATACAGGACATCTCCGCCGGCGGGTGCGGACTCAGGGCACGCACGTCCATGAAACCGGGAACACTTATCAAAATCACTTTCGAGGTACGACAGGGTACAAACGTAACCGTTTTCGGCAAGCTTCTGTCCGTCGAGCCGGGGTATCGGGGAAGCCTTCTGCACGTGAAGTTCACAAAGGTCAGTCGTGTTCACATGAACGAAATAATGGCCTACGTCTACGGCTACACCGGAGAACGTCAGGAACGCGCCTACGGCTGAGTCACTTGACCCGAACCACCAAGTCAAATACGGTTGGTCAGGAAAAAAATGGAATCTCTTACACTGCAGAATGTCGTGCGAAAAGACATACCCCTGGCGTATCGCAGGACATACACCGCAAGCGCTGTCGTTTCCGGGCGAAACACCGGCGAGTCAACCCTCGACGTTGAGTTTGACGTTGAGCACACACCGCTCGGGACCCTCGAGGTCACGGTCAGGTTTCTGAAGAGGCCGTCGTATCCTCTTGTCCCGCTTATCAAGCACCTGAAAGAAACAATTACTTCACTCGAACGGGAGGGTTCCCTGCCCTGACCTGCGAACACGTCGTACACAGCGAACACGAAAGCCACGATCTGGCTACATGGCTCTACGGTACAGTTCATGCACCGGTGCGTATCGCGCTCGTTGGCGACCTCGGGTCGGGAAAAACGAGCTTCGCCCGAGGCTTCCTCCGTGCTGCCGGCTGGACCGGACGGGTTCCGAGTCCGACATTCACCATCCTGAACGAGTACCTCACCGATCCACCCGTATTTCATGCCGATTTGTACCGTATAGCAGACCACGAAGAGCTCGAGGACCTCGCTCTTTCGGAACAGGCCGCCGAAGGTATTGTGCTCATAGAGTGGGCCGACCGCTTCAGCACCATACTCGATTCATGCAGCGTGACCGTCCATCTCGCGCTTCTGAACCCTGAAATCAACGAGCACAGACGGATTCAGATTCTTTTCAATGAAGACACCTTATGAGCAGATACATCCTTGCCTTCGATACAAGCGGTCCTTTCCTCGACGTGGTCCTCCGCAATGACGATACGATGCATACCCACGCTGTACACGTCGGCCGAGGTCATGGCGAGGCCATCGGTCCTGCCGTCCGGGACCTGCTTCTTCGCGAGGGTATTCCGGCTTCAGCGCTGTCCGCTGTGATCGTACCGCGCGGGCCCGGAAGCTTCACAGGCCTCAGAATCGCGATATCGTTCGCGAAGGGCCTGCAGGCGGCTCATGACGTCCCCGTGTACGCTGTCGACACCCTCAGAGCCATGATACGCGCCCGGTGCCGGGCGGTGAGCACCCCGTGCACGGTTTTATCGGTCATCGACGGAAGAAAAGACCGGCTGTATGCCGCCTGTGAACGCATCGACTCCCATCGGGTACATCACAGACTTTTCGGACCTGTGGATGAGGGGCCGGCGGTGCTGCAACAGAGACTTCACGAAGCGGGAATCGAACCGGAGTCGCTGATCGTCACCGGTGACGATATTCCTCCGGAGAAGTGGGCGCCGTATCCGCCAGCCTGGTCGCTCGAAGGTGGTGTCGCTGAAGCGCTGACCGACCTCTATCTCGAACGCGACGCGCTTATGACCGTACTGGAAAGTAACGAAGGTCCGACATACTACCGGGTCAGTCAGGCTGAGGAGCCGAAGTCACCCTAGGCTTCAGGCTCGAAATACCCTTCGAGGGCCGGCAGATTCGTACTTGCCGACGCCGCTCTGTTTTCGTCCTGTATCGCCTGGTACACCTCGTGCCGATAGACCTTTACCTCACGCGGTGCAGAGATTCCCAGCTTAACCTGATCGCCTTTGATTTCCACCACCGACACTTCAATCTCGTCACCGATGATTATGCGTTCGTTGAGCTTTCTTGCGAGAATCAGCATGCGTTTGACCTCTGGCGCTCGAGCTCATCGGTGATGCTGTGTCGTATCTGCCACTGGGGATTCACCGAGATGATCTGACGGGCACGGTGCGTCTTTCTGTTAATCAGAAGGGGGCCCTGCAGGTTTGCCGTCATACCCCGGCCATCGTCCGGTATGGTCACGATCGCGAAGCACAGCATGTCGTCCGGATCACCTATCTCGAGCGCTGCCAGGTCATCTTCTGTCGCATCAACGGTATAGTCCGGTCGGAACAGGAGCGGATTGATGAGTACAAACGCGACCTCGGTCTTCTCGAGACTCTGCAACCAGATAAAGGGCTTCTGATGAGCATCAATCAACGCGTATCTGTGCAGGTTCTCGAAGCCGAAGAGACCGACAGGAACATCGATGAGCTGTCGCTCGTCTATCTCGTACTCTCCGTACGCTTTGGTCAGTATTTTCATCTGTTGCCTTACCTTGCGCCTTACCTCAGGAAATCGAGCAGCGTCTGCGGGAGAAGACGACCGGCCGCACCGAGAGCCGCCTGGTGCGAGTACTCCATCATTCGCAGGTCAGTTATAGCCTGGGCCATATCGATGTCGACTTCCCGCGACAACTGGTTTCTGATGTTGTCATAAAACCCGGTGATCCGGTCGTGTGTGACCGAGAGCCGACTGTCCTGTGCGCCGAGCCGGGCGAGTCGACCGAGCATGTTGTTCAGGCCGCCGTCGATCCCCGCGAGGGATCGTCCTCCGACGTCTATCTGACGCCCTTCGAGAAGGTCGTCCCGCAGGTTAATTACCATGTCAAACAGACTGCCTCCAAATGCGGACGCACCGGTCGCGATGTTTCCCGGTGGCCGGTCACCACCGGGAGCGATGATGCCAAGATCCTCGAGCACGCTTCCCTCGGAATCCTGCAGCCACAACTGATGAGGTGTGGTTGTTTCAAGAACCAGGCCGTCGTTAACAGGATCCAGCCGTGCCCGTACCGCCGCACCGCTTCCATTTATACGATCCATGACGGCGAATACCGAGTCGCCCTCGTTGATTCGTATCTCCACACCGTCGATGTGCATGACCGAATCCTGTGTCGCCACGAAATCCGTAACATCGACGTTACTCGAGATTGTCTGGTTTTCCGCCCAGAACACATCGTTCCCCGGAATATTCAGGTCAATGAACGCGTTGTCACCTATTTCGGCCCGGTTCGTCGTAATGTCGCCGTTATAGAGAACCTCAGTGATCCGCATTCCGTCGGTACCCTCTACGTTGCCCCGCAGCACCTGAAACGCGGTGGATCTGGTTCGCGCACCGCCGAAAATCGCCGCGCCGGTTCCATTTCTTGCGTTTGCAATCTCCACGAGTTCTTCAAGCAGCTCGTCGACCTCCACCGCCATCTGCCGGGTATCGTCACGACTGAAGGTACCGTGTGCACCCTGAATCGCGAGTTCCCTGATACGCTGCATGATATCCACAGCGGAGCGCATGTGCCCTTCGGTCACACGGGCATTGTCCTGGGCGTACTCTATATTACGGCTGTAGCGATTCAGGCGGGTCGCTACGCTGTCGTAGCGCGTCGCGTGGGCTGCAGACATGGGAGCGTCCCGTGGGTCAAGGATACGCTGCTGGCTTGAGATCTGGTTCATGAGCGTTCGGCGGTCAGTCTCCTGCCGCCGCATATAGAATTGAGTGTTGTCGTTCGGCATGCTCGTGCTGATTCTGTTCATCTATCTATCCTCATACACCCATGCGGTTAATTATGGTATCGAGCATGGTATTCACTTCGTTGATGAAACGTGCCGCGGCGCTGTACCCGTGCTGAAACATGATCATCTGGCTCAGCTCTTCGTCCATGTTGACTCCTGAAATGGATTCGCGTTGATCGCGCAGGTCCTTCATTATCAGTTCATGTGTTCGGAGCGCATCACGGGCCTGTTCACCTCGAAGTCCGACGCTCGCGACACTATCGGCAAAATAGTCTTCGAAGGTCGATATACCACCAAGCATAAGAGCTTCATGGCGCAACAGCGCGACCTGTTCGGCGGCTGCGCCGTCGCCTGCCTCACCGTCACGCCCCCCCCTCGAAATACTCGATGCTATACTGGCCGGTTCACGTTCGAGAGCAGGGTTAATGGCAAGCCACCCTGACGGGTTCGCCCGTGGTGCGACCGCAAAGCCACCATCCTCGCGCAGCTGGACCACGGAGTTCGGTTCGGTCCAGGAAAACGCGCCGTCTCCGCCCGGAGCCTGCAGCAGTCCCGCATATCCTGCGAGGAACTGCCCCGAGTCCTCGACCTGCCGAATGACGAAGTCGGGATTGTCAGGGTCGGCAGCGGTCGTCGCCTTGAGTGACAGCCTCTGGTCGCGATCGAGCCGGGCAACGACTTCCGCCCCGCTGTTGTTGATTCGCCGTATGACATCCTGCACGGTGTCTGCCGGTCCGTACGGAATATCGACGGGTCCGACCGGTCCCGAAAGCGTAATGGTACCCGCGAGACCGACCTGATCGTCCGGATTGAGACGATTGGCTCCGTGCAGGCGAAACAGATAGGTCGAGTCGGCTGCCCCGTCTTCGTTGCGGTCGAAATTACCAATGGTGTTATCGATGATCGGACGTTCGACGAAGAAATCCTGTCCGGTCCGGCCGTTAAGACCGAACGAGTTGCGATGTATTTCGTTGACCGCGTCTGCGAAGTTCATTGCGAAGGTGTCGAGGTTCTGTATCTCGTTCCGTACGTCGATGTCCCGAAGCTCGAGGTGTGCCCGGAGACTGCCACTGCGGAAACGCAACTCTTCACCCGAATGCTCCCAGACAACCCGTGAGTAGCCCTGGTTGTTACGATCCGGTTCCGTTGTCATTCGTATGGCTATATCACCCTGAACCAGGTGATATCCTGCCGTATTGACGCGGAACTCGGTCGGATCGCGCCGGTCGACGGAGATATCGATAATCTGGCCGAGACGCTCTACAAGCAGGTCGCGGCGATCGTACAGGTCGTTCGGGTTGTCTCCGGCGGATTCCACGCGAGCTATTTCCCGATTGAGTCCCGCGATATCACTCGTGAGGTTGTTAATTCGCGTTACTGCAGACTGAACTTCGTCTTCCAGCATGCTCCCTATGCGGTCGAGCTGCTGATACCGCTGCTGTACACCGTCGAGAAGCGCGTTGCCGCGCTGAAGAACTGCCTCCCGCGGCGCAATCTGATCCGGGTGCATCGACAACTCCTGCCAGCCGTCCCAGAAGCGGTCGAGCAGCGTCCTCATGGAAGAATCGGTCGGCTCGTTATACACCTGTTCGATCTGCAGCATGTAGTTGTCACGAGCTGCCCAGTAGGTCTCCCCGCCGGCCTGAGAGACGATGCGCCCCTCGAGAATCAGATCTCTGACACGTTCGATACGGGCAACCTCGACTCCCTGCCCGAGCTGTCCGGGACGTTCGGCCCGGGTAAGTCCCGGACGCGAAAGGGGATGGAATGTCTCCATGACGACACGCTGACGGCTATAGCCCTCGGTATTCGCGTTCGTGAGGTTATGTCCGGTTGTGGTAAGGGCCCGATTGTGCGCGAGAAGACCGCGTTTTCCAATCTCAATGCCCGAAAAGGTGGACTGCATACATCCTCCGGCCTACAGGCTCTGGTTCACGACGAATGCACGGTCGTCGTGTCTTTGAATACGCCCCGTTCTACTGTAGATGGTCCCCTTGCGTTCCGGGTACAGCTCTTTCAGAACCGCCTGTATGGTTTCCGTGGAGGACTGCACATAGGCTTCGAGCCCTCCGTTCGCACTCGCGACTCTCATGACAGCGATCTTGAGCCCCCGATACAGAGAAGCGAGTTCAGCGCGTTCCTCTTCATCGAGAAGACACAGTAGTTCGAAGAAGCTCTCTTCGGGACCAAGACCGAGCATCTGCCGGAGCCGGCCGTACGTGGCCTTCCGTTGCTCTTCGAGGGTACCTGCATCCTTTGCCCTTCCCTGCAGAGCTTGAATCTGCTCTTCGAGACTTTCCCAGTCCCGGTTCAGAACTGCTTCCTGAAGCCTGCTGTGTTCGGCAGCTATGGTCTCAAGAGTCATGATCTGAGCCCGGATGACATCACATACTTCAATTGCCACAGTTTTCACACTCATTCGACGGTTCTCTCCCTATCTCGTTACGATTATCGGTCGGCAAAGCTGTTTCTTGACTGAAGGAAGGATGTTGACGCACACCGGTCGAGGTCTGCAGAATCCGCATATGCATCTGGTAATTGTCGGCGCCGGTATCGCGGGGCTTTCCGCAGCGCTGTATGCGCGCCTCTACGGATTTGAAACCACGATTTACGAGGAACTTGCGCCTGGTGGTCGTTGTCTCGAGACGGTACACGCGAAGTACTTTCCCGGTCTTCCTTCGAACGAAAAGGCTGTAACGGTTTCCGAACGACTGGAATCTCAGGTTCGGGAGTCGGGTGCTGAACTCCGAAACGAGCGGGTCCTGCAGGTATCCTCACGAGAACCTGATTCCGCCGATGGACCTGCCGTCTCCATACGCACGGAAAACGGTGAGACCTTCGCCGATGCATGCATTATTGCGGTTGGCGACGATCGTAAACCAGCGGGAATACCCGGTGAAGACGAGTACACCGGTCGCGGTCTGAGTTACTGCGCTACCTGCGATGGCCCGCTGTTTCGCGGCAGGGATGTGTGTGTGATCGGGGGCGGTGACAGCGCCTGCGACGAGGCCATATTTCTGTCCGAAATCTGCTCGACGGTGCATCTCCTCTGCAGGACGGAAGAACTGACCGCGTTACCCGCGTTGAGAACGGAACTGTCGAGTCGTGACAATATCCGGCTATACCCGGGTGCACAGGTAAGCGGCCTCGACGGTTCCGTCACGGATATGGGTTTTCGTGTTCTAAATACGGTGCACTTCCGCTCCGGGGGAACTGAAACGAGTCTTGCCGTAGCGGCCGCGTTCGTGTTCGTCGGACGACGGGGCATAGCCGCCTCGATTGCACCCGATCTCACCGCGGATGCAGACGGCCGCCTTCATACCGACCGACACATGAGAACCTCGGGAACCATGATATACGCAGTCGGCTCAGCCCGGTCGAATCCGATTCCGCAGTTCGTCGTCGCCGCCGCTGACGGAGTCGTGGCCGTGAAAGACCTGTACGACAGAATGTATGCAGACACGTAGACCACTCTGCCTCACTTTGACCCTCATTCTGTTCTTCGCGACGTCTATCGCGTCGGCAACACCTCCGGAGTCTTTTCTGTTTCCGGAAAACGGCGCGACCGTCGCTGAGCAGGCACGGAACCTCTTTGAGTCGATGTCTACCGAAGAACGCCTCGCGCAGCTGTTTCTGGTAGGCTGGGACGGCGTCGCTCCGAGTCAGGCGGTACTCGAATGGATAGACACCCGGGGGATCGGTGGCGTGAAGGTGTTCGGATGGAACACGAACGACGCGGTTGATCTGGCCCGATCACTCGGTGCCATGCAGACCAGGGCTCTTCGACAGAGGGCGGGGATACCTCTGTTCACTGCAACCGATCAGGAGGGAGGCTGGGTCCGTCACGTGCGCGACCGGACCAGCCATACACCGGGGAATATGGCTCTCGGTGCCGGGGGATCTCCGCATGACAGCTACGAGTCCGCGATACGCATTTCGAGAGAACTCCGACTTCTGGGCATGAACATGAACTTCGCACCGACCGTCGATGTCTACCGCAACACAGAGGCATCGGTTATAGGATCGCGTGCGTTCAGCGACGATCCCGTGCAGACCGCGGTTCTGGGCATGGCATTTGCCGCTGGTTCCGAGGCCGAGTGGGTGATTCCAACGGCAAAGCATTATCCGGGGCACGGAAACGCAGTCGGCGACAGCCATCTTCTGCTGCCCCGTCTCGAGGAAACGCTTGTCGAACTGCGCGAAAACGATCTGCTCCCTTTCCGCATGATGATTCACGAAGGCGTTCCGGCGGTGCTGAGTGCGCACCTCGCGTTTCCGAACATTACCAACGCGTATACCCCCGCCTCCCTGTCGACCTTCTTCATGAGGGACATCCTCCGCGACGAACTCGGGTTTACCGGCCTCGCGATCACGGACGACCTGTATATGCGAGGCGCTATTGACTACGCGCGG
Organism: Spirochaetaceae bacterium; assembly: GCA_007128315.1. GTDB lineage: Bacteria > Spirochaetota > Spirochaetia > DSM-27196 > SKKC01 > SKKC01. Next base: position 26,195 of record SKXQ01000004.1, read on the forward strand.
GGTCAGGGCTGGAGCTTCGAGGAAATGGTCGTCGAAGCAATAGCCGCCGGAAACGACATGGTCATGCTCTCACGAACCCCCGACGCACAGGGACCGATCTGGCAGACCCTTATACGCCGCTACCGCAACGACACAGATTTTCGCAGAACGACCGACGAATCCGTGCTTCGCGTCCTCGAAACGAAGATACGCTTTCTCGGCCACGATAACCGGGTGCCGCTGGTTCCGGACATAGCCCTTGTTCGCGACACCCTGCCGTTCGACGAACACCAGCATTTCTTTGCAGAGCAGGCAGCACTCGGGGTCACCATACTCCGCAATAACCGCCTACCGCTTCGCGAAGACGCGCTCGGAAGGGTTCTCGTCGCAGGAAACGTCGCTTCGTTTCTGTCGGCTGCCGCCAGACGCATCCCCGCAGCGGAGCGTTTCGTCTTTCCTTACACACCGACCCACGTCTCGCGCGCTTCCGACAGGGCATGGGTACGCAACAACGCGGCTCGTTTCGACACAATCGTGTTCGGCCTTTCGAATCGCAACAGTGCGGAAATTCTGGCGGAGCTTGAGCCTTTCGCCGACCGTGTCATCGTGTTGTCGAGTCTGTCTCCGCTCTATCTCGCCGAAATGGACTGGGTTCAGAACGCGGTAGCCGTATTCGGACTCACGGACGTCAGTCATGCAGCGGGTCTTTCCGCGATCTTCGGTGACTTCACGCCGCAGGGCCGGATTCCGCTGTCCGCCCTTCGCCGACCCCTACTGGAGGTCCGGGAATGATCTGTTTTCCCGGCAAGTCACGCTGGCGTCCGGCGAAACGCATCCATAAAAAAGAACTGCAGAATTACCTCATGCAGTACGAGTCGCGGTGTGTAACGGTTACCGAACGCATAAAAAACGAAGGCGGTCGCAGTCCGGTTACCGGCCGGTATCTCATTTACGACGGACCCTCGGGCATCGAAGGCTGCCTGTACTACACCGCCGGAGGCTTCGTGTATCCGGTCTTCCCGGAGGGCGCATTGCCGGACCGCCTCGGACTCAGAAACGCACTGAGCTCTCTCGGACCCCGTCTCTTCTGTGTTATGGGTACACAGCGGGACGTTATGAACATGGAAGCTGTGTTTTCGCGCCCTCCCGTTACCTGTGTTTCCTACTACCTCATGGAGCGGCAGCTCCCGGTCGCCGCTTCGCACCGTCCTGTCGACGGTGCAGTGAGGACACGTCGCGCGGAGCTGTCTGATGCCGAGAGCATCTACCCCATTCAGAGATTGTATGAGCTTGAAGAAGTTCTTATCGATCCGGCACAGTTCGACCCGGATGTCTGCATGAAGCAGCTCCGTGTGTCCCTGAAAAAACAGGCCGTCTACATTGCGACCACCCACGCAGGTATAGTCGCAAAGGCTCAGACAAACGCGCGCGGTTTCGGCTGGGACCAGATCGGAGGTGTTTTTACCCGGGAGAGTTTCCGCTCCCGCGGCATAGGCAAACTTGTGATGAGAGCGCTTCTGAGCGAAACCGACAGGGAGGAACGACGCACGAGCCTTTTCGTGAAAACGCACAACGCTCCGGCTCTTCGCATGTATCGGACCCTGCAGTACACTACCACCGACGAATTCCGCATAACCTACTATCAAAACGTATAGGAGAGCTTATCAGGTATGGTGCCACCGAGAATTGAAGCCGAGTCCCTGCCCTTACGTGTACTGCTTGTGTCGCCGGAGACGGCTCCAATTACCGGAGAAACGTCGACAGGGCGCGCTGTCTCGGATCTTGCGAGATCGTTACGGGACACGGGAATCGACGCACGAGTGCTCATGCCCTGTCTGGAGCGCGTTGACCGGACGCCCCTGTACCGGCATCCGGATCCGGTGTCCGTGGAACTGGGCGTACACGAGCACTTCGTAGCGGTACTGACAGCTTCACATCCGGAAGACTCGGCAACCGCGATATACTTCGTCGATCACCGGGATTATCTTGCACGGGGGGCAGACAGCGCTCCCGCCTCTATCGAACGCGCTGCATTTCTGTCCTCGTCCGTATTCCCGGTATGTCGGGCCCTGTTCTGGACCCCGCACGTGCTGCATATGTTTACCTGGCAGACCGCTTACGCAGCGGTTCTTGCACGGACCCGGGAGCTTCGCCGCGGGTTCTCCGGAACCGCGACGGTACTGACGACAGCAGGAACCGCTGACGCCGACCAGTGCCCGACAGGAGACCCGATGCTTCTTTCACGCATCGGAATACGCCATGAGGACGCTGTGCGCACCGGTCTGTACTCTGACGGCGGGATCTCACTCCTTGAAGGCGGCCGCTCCTTTGTTGACCTGGAGCTCTCCGCCGCCGAACACGCCTCATGGCCGGTTGACAGATGGAACGAAACCTACTCGTCGCTCGTACGGTCCCGAACACGTCTGAGTAAGCGCTCGATACGATGATCGAGCGCTTCGCGCACCCGGCTTTCGAGCGCTGTTTCCCACATCTCACGACAGATTGCGAGAGCTGATTCGGGTTGACCGGCTCGATGCTCAAAGTACTTCGCGAGTTCTATACCCGCCGTCACACTGCCCCCGGGCCGATACAGGCTCCGCCACAGGGGCACAGCCTCGTGCGTACGCCCCACCCGCTTCAACAGGCCCGCCTGAAGAATCATGGCGCGTCGCGACTCGCCGAACGGGTGGTCGGTTTTAACGTACGGGGACAGGAGACAGATGGCGCGTTCGACATCCACAGGTACGACGTGGCGGGCCATTCCTGCCGGATCAGCTTTCCGTTCCGAATGATCCCTCTGCAGGTCGTCTTCGACAAAGACCAGTAGTCTGACCAGACTCACGATATCCTGCTCATGATGAGCGATGACCGGTTTCAGCAGCTCGGCAGCGCCCGTTTCGAGAAACATGAAGTACCGCTGTGGTACCTCCGCTCCGGGTATATCCATATGCCTGTGGATACCAAGCAGCTCCTCCTCGACGTTACCGAGATTACAGCGCCCGATGCGACTGCGATACAGGCGTCGTACGGTGTACAGGAGATCCAGCTGCGCCGGTCGGATCCAGGGGATCCCGTTCATGAGAAAACGGGTGGTAAGCACGCTGGTATCAAAACTTTTGCCGTTGTAACTGACTATCCGAACATCGGGTGAGAGATGGCCGGCGAGCATCTCGAGATAAGCCGGCTCGCCCGGATAGTCAGACATAATGTACTGGTAAAGTCGAAACACCCCGTCAGACTCGAGAAAGCCACAACCCGAAAGAAACGCGACCGTCCCGGCTCCGACTCCCAGTCCGGTCGTCTCCGCGTCAAAAAAGACATAGGGACCGGGATGATCCGGCAGTATCAGCCCGCTGCGTTGATACTGCCCGATGCGCTGCCAAAGATCGGCGCCAAGTTCGTGTGTGCTCGTCCGGCACCATACATGATCGTCGAGTCGATCGAACCCGAGGTTTGCGAGTTCGGTATCGCCGACCGAAGCAGAACGGCGGGTCTGTTCATGATTGGAAGTGATGATACTTTTGCCGTCGGTCTGCAGACGTTGCAGGCGTTTACTGAGGTTCTCCCTCACGGTCACTCCTCAGACAGGCAATCCGGTCCGGTCGACAACCAGGCTGAAAGCAGCCGGGAGACGGCATCTTTCGGATTCGCGTCGATCTCCTCTTCCCTGTTTCGCGGGCCGACGCAGGACGGACAACCGTCTACACAAGCGCAGGAGTCGACGAGCGTACGGCAGGCATCAAGTATGTCGACAAGTTTATGCGTGAATGTCTCCGCCAGGCCCACACCGCCGGGATAGCGATCATAAACATATACCGTCGGATGGTCGAAGTGTGGATCCCTGAGCCGTTCTGCGGTTCCGATGTCGCCGCGATCACACAGGAGATGCACCGGGGCAAGGTTGCGAATCACCGACCCCAGACGACCAAGGACGATGGGCCGGGCATCCGGAACAAGGTCTTCAAGACTCTTACCTGCCGGACTCGTCGGTTCCAGTATGATCATGCACGCCCGCGTATGCATCTGTTCTTCGGGCAGACTGATCTCACCATAGCCGACGTTTTCGTGCGTGCGGTAGCGAATCTTCTTGAACTTTGATATCTGACTTCTGACAAGTATATCTCCGGTTACGATCCGGCACGATCCGGTAACGACCGACTCATCTTCGTGAAGCACTTTGATATCACGCTTGACGATGGCGTCAGTGTAGTAATTGACCTGCGACTGCTCCACGTAACACCGACGGTTCGCGATATCCAGATTCGTCACAATGAACTGTTCGCCCCGGTGTATGTACACCGCGTTGTCAAAGAGTTCTTCCTTTGCCGATGCCCGGTCGATCTCCCCAATCACGGAATGCGCACCACGGGTCGTGTCAACGATGACGACATTGTCGTTGGTGGCGGTCCGTAGCGAGATCGACTCAGCGGGGTAACTGCGATCGGCCCAGTGAAAACGGCCTGCGGTATACCGGACGACGCCCGTTTCCTCGATCGCGTGCAGGATCTGCCGTGCCCCTTCGGGGAACGGCTGTTCTTCGGAGAATGGCAGTTCGAAGACGGCACACTTCAGATGGTCACCGAGAATAAACAGGTTATCGGGATCCACGAAGCCGTCTTCGGGGCTCCGTCCGAAAAAATAATCGGGGTTACCCACCATGTACTGATCCAGAGGATTCGAGGATGCCACCAGTATCGATGCACTCAGGGAGTTTCGGCGCCCTGCCCGCCCGGCCTGCTGCCATGCACTCGATATTGCACCAGGCAGTCCCGCGGAGATCGAAACGTCCAGCCCGCCGATATCTATACCGAGCTCGAGAGCATTCGTCGACACAACGCCGTGTATGCTCCCGTCCCGCAGGCCACGCTCGATCTCGCGCCGTTCGGAAGGAAGATAACCCCCGCGATAGCTCTCCACCCGGAGCCCCCCGTTGTCCGTGTAGGTATTGGCGAGGGTCCTGTTGATGTACGACGCAATGAGCTCCGTCCGCGTCCTGCTGCGACTGAAGACAATTGTCTTGACCCTTCGGCGAAGAAACTCGACCGCCAGGCGCCGCGCCTCGAGGACCACACCGCGTCGTATACCCTGCACCCGGTCGACAAACGGCGGATTATAGAGAATCACGTGCTTCTCGCCGCGAGGCGCACCGCTCTGATCGATCAGGTGCAGGCGTTCAGCGACAATACGTTCGGCGAGTTCACGCGGGTTCCCTATGGTCGCCGAGGAGCAGATAAAGAGCGGATTTGCCCCGTAGAATCCGGCTATACGCTTGAGTCTGCGGATAACGTTTGTCATGTGGCTTCCGAACACGCCGCGGTAGGTGTGAATTTCGTCGATAACGACAAAGCGAAGATTTTTCAGAAAGGTGATCCAACGGGGATGATTCGGGAGTACGCCCGAGTGGATCATGTCCGGGTTCGAGATGACGATCTGACCCGTCGTCCGTGCGGCAGCCCGTATGCTCGTCGGCGTGTCGCCATCGTAGGTCACGACCTTTACGCGGAGATCACCGGCGATGACAGACTCGTTGAGCTCCGACTGCTGATCCTGACTCAGAGCCTTCGTAGGAAAAAGGTACAGGGCACGCGCCTCGGGATGCTCGAGAATGGTCTGCATGACCGGAAGGTTATAACACCAGGTCTTCCCGCTCGCTGTAGGTGTGACAACAACGGTGTGGCGTCCGGCGCGCACGGCCTCGTAGGCCTCCGCCTGATGCGTGTACAGCCGATCAATGCCTCGCGCTGCGAGAAGGTCCTTGAGGCGTGGCGATAGGTCTTCCGGCACGTCCCGGTATCGTCCGGTAACTGAGGCCATGTGCTCCCATCGGGTCACACAATCAGTGAACGAAGGATCTCTCGACAGGTCCTCGAGCACGCTACCCACATCCGACATCCGTTTAGCCTCCGGCGGGTAGCATATCATCAATCCACAGGTCAAAACAGAGCTTGACCGCAGAACCAAACGGTTCATACACTGCATATATCATTTGTGCAGGTTGTATGCAGGATTAATGGCGCGTCCCGGGGGTATACTGTGGCTAAAGTTCTTTCGATCATTCTCGGCGGCGGTAAAGGCACACGCCTGTATCCCCTGACCAAAGAACGCGCCAAGCCGGCTGTCCCCTTTGGAGCAAAATACCGCATTGTCGACATTCCCATCTCGAACAGCATAAACAGCGGATTCAAGCAGATGTACGTGCTCACGCAGTTCAACTCGGCGAGCCTGCACATTCACCTCGCGAGTACCTACCTCTTTGACACGTTTACGAGAGGATTCGTCGAAATACTCGCTGCTGAGCAGACCTTCGGCGACTCGGGCTGGTACGAAGGAACCGCAGACGCTGTCAGAAAAAATCTCGTCCATTTCCGCCCGCAGGAACCCGACTACTATCTCATTCTGTCGGGAGACCAGCTCTACCGCATGGACCTCGCGGAAATGGTGAAACTTCATGTGGAGAGTGGATCCGATATCACGGTCGCGGCAACTCCTGTAACCCGCGAACAGGCGGTCGCGTTCGGCGTTCTCTCGGCAAAGGAAAACCGACAGATAACCGAATTTGTAGAGAAACCGCCGCTGAGCACGGACATTTCACGCATGCGCATTCCCAGCGAACTGCATCCGAACCCTGAACACGAACGACAGGGAAAGGAGTTTCTCGGCAGTATGGGAATCTACGTGTTCAGTGCCGACGCCCTCGAACGGTGGCTCGATAACAGTCTGACCGACTTCGGCAGTCACATCCTGCCAGCGGCTATCGAGGAAGGGAATGTCAGCGTCTACCTGTTTGACGGCTTCTGGGAAGATATCGGTACGATAAGAAGTTTCTACGACACCAATCTGAACCTCGCACGAATCAACCCGGACTTTAACTTCTACGACGAACAGATGCCAATCTACACACACAGACGCGATCTTCCGGCGACGAAGTTCAACTCCTGCCGCATCTCACAGAGCCTGACCGGTGACGGAAGCGTCCTTACCAACGCCACGGTAGAAAACTCTATCGTCGGAATCCGCACCTACGTCGAAAACGGAGCGTATCTGGACGGTGTCGTGTGTATGGGTGCCGACTACTACGAGTCAACAAGTCGCCGTGCAGAGAACCGCGAGAGCGGCATACCTGATATCGGGATCGGTGCGAACGCACATATACGGGGCGCCATCATCGACAAGAATGCGCGCATCGGTGAGAGTTGCAGCATAGGCTTTCAGTATGAGACGTATTCGGATGGCGATTACCCGCATCACTACGTGCGGGACGGCATTATCATCATACCGAAAAACGGTATTGTGCCTCCGGGCACCGTCATCTGAGAGGATTCACGACCACTCTTCCGGGTGGTATTTCAGATACTCGTAGATCCCGTAGTCTGAGCTCGCCATAGTAAGATCCACCATCTCCGGGACGCTGACCCAGTCGACCTTCTCGTGCTCGCTGACGGTAAAATCATCGCTCAAAACAACCGCCTTGTAGGCCTGAAGCGTAAAATGCGTTCCATTGTGCTGAAAGCTTCCACGGTAGAACAGAGGACCGAGATCGATTTCGACCCCAAGCTCCTCCTGAAACTCCCGTTTCAGGGCAACACCGGGGGCTTCGCTTCTGTTCACTTTTCCACCGATAAACTCCCAGCACCCGCCGAGGGTCCCACCCGGTTTGCGCTTGCCCATAAGGTAGCGTCCGTCACGGAGGACAACGCCGGAGACCGACATGGTTTCCTGTACCGGTTCATCGGCTGTTGCCGTCGGAATGCCCGGTTCGCTTCCGTCATAGATCGCACGCTCGAAGTCCCTCGTCTCGTCGTGTCCGTCCACGTGTACCTCCGTATGCGATCTTACAGCAGTGGTATGTGGTGAAACAGCAGATGCACGATACCGGCGATGACCGATATTCCGCCGTACACGTTCTTAGGCAGGATGAATACACGCTCGAGCCGGTACCGCAGCGACCGCGCATCAAGGACTTCGGTGCGAGCTTCTTCCCGATACCAGCGTTCAAGGAGGAGCGTAAAACCTGTGGCCATACCCGCGATCGCAGGAAAAAAATCGCCGAGAACATACCAGTTCCCTTCAGTGACGCTGATGAGCTTCGCGAATCCAAAGAGCAGCGTCAACGCGCCGATCGCGGTTCGAAAAACTTCGTTCCGTATTCCTTCCTCGTTCAGAAAGTCTCCGAACCTCATTTTCTCCTCGAAAAATCCGTAGGCCAGCGTTACACCGCCAACGATGTTAAACAGGATGTTTAACGCATAAAACTGATACATGATTACCTCTCGTGTACGTTCACGATACCGACCAGACCGTCATGCGTCAAACATGACAGGCGTCATACCGGTTCACCGCACACGGGTTCGCAGGCTCAACTCCGTCTCACCGTAACGGACCGTCAGTTCGATCCTGTCGCCCGACCCTGAAAAGCGGACGCGCATGGTTCGCACGTCACCGGGTACCGGCAGCACATCACGGTCACTCAATACAGCGCCTTCGCGGTCATTCTCGTCATGTGTCGTACGAAACTCTGCGTCAAAGATCGAAGCGTCGACCGCGTCGCCCCGGTTCGTGATCGTAAGCGTGGCAAGAATCTCCTCCCCGGTACTCAGGGCTGCAAGTTCGAAGCGATATCCGTCACGAACCAGAGTGTCTTCCGGAGTTCTGAGAAAGCCCCACCAGACGCCGAAGACGA
>SKXQ01000157.1 GCA_007128315.1 Spirochaetaceae bacterium
CCCGTGGGTCGCCTGCCGACAGAGTACTGCCACTTCTTGCGGTTGATGCCTTTCTCGTCGGACTCGCTTTCGGCCTGCTGTACAATGTCGGGTATACGCTGCTCGTCTACCGATTCGGTTCCAGTGGTTTGCGCCTCGCGTACCTTCTCGCTGGCGCAATTGTACCGCTGGTGTCTGTGCTGTTTCAGGCGGCCGAGGAGCGGGTTGCGGTCTTTCGCCTCGCGACAGCCACGAAACTTATCTTCGCGATCACCGCTCCCGCGCTTTTTCTGCTCGTTGTTCTCGATAACGAGTCACCGTATACGCCTTTTCTCGTGATGCTCGCCTATACGATGGGGGCACTCTACACATTCATGTTGCGTGGTTCCATCGCTGCAGAAGTCTACGATCCCCGGGCACTCAAAGGCGTCTATCCCCGGCTGACGGCCTGGGAAATGGGAGCGGTGATCTGCGCGGGCCTTCTGGTCGCTCCGCTTTCGCGCATCCTCGGCTCGGTTGAGGCATTGCTGCCGCTCGCCGGGCTCATTCTCCTCGTCTCGCTTCTGGTGGGGCGCCGTGCCCAGGCGCGGATTGCGGCGATCGCTGAGTACGAGGGCCATCAGGGAGGACGCCCTTATCCTGTCTCCGGAAGCCCGCCCAGGGAGACGCATCAACATCATTCCGTCGGCAGTATCAGAACAATGCTCAGGAACCGCTACGCGTTACTGGTGTTCCTTTATCAGTTTCTGGCATTTACGACCACACTTATGGTTCAGTACGTCGTATATACGCAGGCACAACGGGTCTTTGCGAGCCAGGAAGACCTCACACAATTCATAGGACTCGCGAAGTCACTCGTTACAGCGGCCGCCATGCTCTTCACCTTCGTCGCCGCCGGGGCCCTGCTGCTTCGCTACGGCATGCTCGCCGGTCTTGGCGCGGGGCCCGTTCTCATTGCAACAGGAATCCTTGCCGCGCTCATCGCAGCCGCGTTTGGTGTACCGCCGCAGGGTTTTCTCGTTGTGCTTGTTGCGGTGCAGGCCCTTGAATACGGGTCGTATTCAGGTTTCGCCAAGACCTCACTGCAATCGGCGTTCCAGCCTCTGCCTGCCCACGAACGTGAGGCGGTACATGGCTTTGCACAGGGTATCGGTATACCCCTGAGTTACGGCTTCAGCGGACTTTTGCTGATTGGCCTGAGTTCGATACGCGGTGCCGGCTCCGATTACGCGATCGCGGTAACCCTGATCCTCGTCGCCGCGTACGGTGTGGTCGGTGTCCTCCTGTTTCGCGCGTATGGAACTCAGCTACGCACGTCACTCGCGCGCAGACGAATCGAAGGCGTGGATCTTGTGTTCGCCGATGCGTCAACCCGCGATGTTCTAAACCGGCTGCTCGACACAGGCGACCGCTGGCAGGTGCACGCGGCGCTTGATCTGATGCAGGAAGCGCACATGCCCGAGTATGAGACGTCCGTTCACCAGCTTGTCGACAACCCCTCGCCCGAGGTGCGGAGCGAGGCGTTTACCCGTGCGGAGGAGTTGAGACCTGCGTGGCTTGAAGTACGAGCGCGCGAGGCGATCGTACAGACCGAGCCAGTCGTCGTGCGCTCGGCGGCTGTCGGCGCTCTGTGTGCATCGCTCGACGATCCGGTCGTCGAGGTGTCGTCCCTGCTCGACGACCCCGAACCGGAGGTGCGTGCAGCAGCGGTAACGGGGCTGTTTCTGTACGGCGGGATCAACGGCATTCTCAAGGCGGGGGATGTCTTCAATGCACTTCTTGAGTCAGACGATCCCGAGGAACGCTGCCACGCCGCCGACATTCTGCACCGCCTGTCGGTCAGGTCGTTCTATCAGCCACTTCTGAAACTGCTGCAGGACGATGATGAAACCGTTCGTCTGCACGCGCTTCGTGCGGCAGGCGGAGTAGGGCATCCACTTCTACTGCAGGAGGTCGTCCGCCTGACGACCCCCCCTGGGACGCGATCCGAAGCGCTTTCGGCCCTCGCGGAATTTGATGCCGGGCTGCTCCCCGTTCTCGGCGATGTCATCGCCGGGCGTTCTGCCTGGGATGCGGAAACCGGTGTGCGCATTGTGCGGGCCGCCGCCCGCATACCGGATACAAGGGTGACAGAGGTGCTTGTATCGGGGATCAGCCTGCCGTCCGGAGCCCTGAGCGTCGCGGTGCTGCAGTCGCTGGTATCGCGCGGCTACAGGGCGCGCGGAGACACGATACGCCGGGTTCTTGACTCCATAGAGCACCGGATGCAACGAGCGGCGGTTGCGGTCATGACCATGAATGACCTCGGATCTCCGCGCGAGTCCGAACCGGCAGCGCTTTTGTCGGCCGTGCAGGACCGGTATCGCCACGACGTAGAAGAGTCCTTTCTGCTCCTTTCACTCCTGCACGCGCCGGATGAAGTGCAGGGAGCGAAGGTGAAGATGCTTGAAGGTGCCAAACGCGACCGCGCGCTCGCTGCGGAAATGCTCGATGTGACTCTGAGCGGGCCATTACGACAGAAGATGCTCGCGGTTACCGAACACCGGGATGGTGAAGCGCCGCCGGTGACCAGCTATGCCGAGCTCTTCGGGCTGCATCCGCGAGGTGAGACCGAGCGCATACGGCAGATCGTGAACGACCGTGAGATATGGCCTGAGGAATGGCCCGCCCAATGCGCCGCAGCGGCTGCCTGGCGCCGGGGGATAGTCTCAGATAGACCGGAGGAAACCGTGCTGACGACCATAGAACGAGTACTCGCGCTTAAGACAGCGGACATGTTCGCAGGAATACCCGATACAGTTCTCGCCCATATCGCGAGTATCATGGAAGAGATCGATGTATCGGTGCACGATGAGTTCATCCGCAAGGGTGAGATCGGCCGCTGTATGTACATAATCCGCGAGGGCAGGGTAGCCATACACGACGGCGAACGACGCTTTGCCGAACTTGGCCCCGGAGAGGTTGTCGGTGAAATGGCTGTTCTCGACCCGCAGCCCCGTTCGGCATCTGCCACCGCCGTTGAGGACACCGTGCTCCTTCGCCTCGACAAAGACCCCTTTGACAGCGTCATGGCCGATCATCCCGCGCTTGCTCAAGGGGTTATTGCGGTGCTGTGCAGGCGGCTGCGGGGGTAAAAAAACGGAAACGCGGACGAGGGGACGAACGAGGGGGCGGACGAGGGGACGGAGGCCGTTTCGTCACGTCACGCTGGGGGGCGAAATGCGGGGACGGAGGATCTTTCTGCTCTTTTCCCGTTTTCTTGTAAGCAAACGATCAATTTGCTGGGTAATACATGATGTGAGAAAGAAACGAATGACCAAAACGGGGGCGACTTACCATGTCGTAGCCCGGGCGAATCGGCGGGAGTTCATTCTTCGAAGTGACGCGACGAAGGACCTGTTTATCGAAACGGTGATCCGTGCCAAACGGAAATATGCGTTTCGGGTGATAAACATCTGCATAATGGGCAATCATTTTCACATAA
>SKXQ01000050.1 GCA_007128315.1 Spirochaetaceae bacterium
GCTATACTCTACAGTTCCGCGAGAGTGGTGGAATTGGTAGACACGCCAGATTTAGGATCTGGTGCCTTCGGGTTTAAGGGTTCGAGTCCCTTCTCTCGCATGAAGCGGGGACACGCCGCACGTACGGGTCAGGCAGACATCACTGACCGGTTCAGCCGCTCCGTCACAACAGGATGTCGATTTGCGGGAGTAGCTCAGGGGTAGAGCGTCACCTTGCCAAGGTGGATGTCGCGGGTTCAAATCCCGTCTCCCGCTCGCGTAAGCCCTGTGGTCTTCAGACTGCAGGGTTTTTTTATACCACAGGACGTAACGGCTCGCGAGCCTCATGATTGCTGGTTTTCAGAGACCTTCAGTTCAGTGTATTGTATGGAACAAGAGCAACACGTAATTACACAACACGAACGCGGGCCTTATCCGGCCGTTCGCAAAACCGTTCACAAGGAAGTACTCTCAAGTGATAGTTGACAAGAAGATAGAGAGAAAGGAGCAGTCCAAGGTCAAGCTCTCGGTAACTGTCTCCAAAGATTATGCGAAGCAGGAATATCAGGGACTGCTCAAAGAATACGCAAAGAAGGCTCAGATTAAGGGTTTTCGCCCCGGGAAAGTTCCTCCGGCTGTTCTCGAGAAGAAATTCGGGGACTCTCTCCGGGCAGAAGCCATGCAGAAGATCCTCGAAAGCAGTCTGGGGACGATTTTCGAAGAGATTGAGGAACGCCCCCTCCCCTACACACAGCCTGAGCTCGATGAAGCACCGGAACTGCAGTTCGAGTCGGACCTCTCGTTTTCAGTAACCTATGACGTCTATCCCGAGTTTGAAGCAGGCGATTACAAGGGGCTGACCCTCGAAAGCCCGAACATACAGGTAACCGATGCAGACCTCGATCGCGAACTTAAAGCCATACAGGATCAGAATGCTATCGTTATGGACAAGGATGGCGGACTTGTCGAGAACTCCGACGTGGTCAGTATCGATTACGCAGTTCTCGATGACACTGATGCGCCCATTGAGGGCGAGCAACGATCAGATTATTCGTTCACTGTCGGAAGCGGCATGAACGTTTTCGGGATCGATGAAGACGTAATCGGAATGAAGATCGATGAAACGAAAGTAGTCGACAAAAGCTGGCCCGAGGATTTCGAGGACAAAGAGCTCGCAGGAACATCGAAGCGGATCAGCGTTACAATCAAGAGCATTCGACAGAGAGATCTTCCCGAAATAGACGATGAACTCGCTCAGGACGTAAGCGACGAGTACGAGACGCTGGACGACCTGAAGAAAGACATACGCGACAGACTCGAGAAGACGGCGGAATCGCGCTCACGAGAGCAGATGGTACGCAGTCTTGTCGACCAGATACTCGAAAAGACGGAAATCGAGATCCCTGAAAGTATGGTACGTGCGGAGCTGGAAAACAGCTGGAGAAACTTCCTCGGACAGTTTGGAGGAAACGAGCAGCAGATTCTTGGTCTCCTGCAGGCACAGGGCCGTGGCAAGGAAGAGTTCCTCGAGGAATGGAGAGACGGAGCCGTATCGCGCCTGAAGAGTCAGCTTCTCACGCAGAAACTCATAGAACGTGAGGGGGTCGAAGCCGATGAGGCGGAGATCGACGCCTACATCGCCGAGCAGGCGGAGTCGAGCTCCATGACGTTCGAAGAGGTAAAAGACCACTATGCAAAGAACAACATGCTCGACTACGTCAGACACGAGGTGCAGGAACGTAAACTATTTGACGCACTGATCTCCGAATCGACCGTGAAAAAGGGAAAGAAGACGTCGCTTATGGACGCCCTCGGCCGGAATGATTAGCTTCTACCCGAAGGCTGACGTGCGTCTCGTATGAGGCCATGTGGTCTAACCATATACAAACGGAAGACGAATGAACGAACAAGGCAATACACTGGTACCATACGTAGTTGAGCAGACAGGTAATGGCGAGCGCGCCTACGACATCTACTCTCGACTTTTAAAAGACCGCATCGTGTTTCTCGATGGAGAAATACACGATGTGACTGCTGACCTCATTGTGGCTCAGCTGCTATTCCTGGAAAGCCAGGACACCGAGAAAGACATCAATCTCTATATCAACAGCCCCGGCGGATCGGTAACAGCAGGGCTCGCCATCTACGACACCATTCAGCACATCCGCCCGGATGTATGCACGATCTGCCTCGGTCAGGCAGCAAGCATGGGAGCGGTGCTCCTCGCTGGCGGTTCACCGGGTAAGCGCATGGCTCTCCCGAGCGCGCGCATTATGCTTCATCAGCCGTGGGGTGGTGTACAGGGACAATCCTCGGACATCAGCATACAGGCCCGCGAGATGGTCCGCTTGAAGAAACTGCTGATAGGCTATTTCTCCCGACACACGGGCAAACCCGAAACCGATGTTGAACGCGACACGGAGCGTGACTTCTTCATGACCGCCGAGGAAAGCGTCAACTATGGTATAATCGACAAGGTTCTGGTGCGTAATCATAATGAGCAAACAAAAAACTGATTCCAATTCGAAGATCTGCTCTTTCTGCGGCAAGAATGCTGACTTCGCACGACGTCTCATAGCAGGTCCGGGTGTATACATCTGCGACGAGTGCGTTCACGTATGCAAGAAGATACTCGACGAGGAAGATCAGGTCGTCACGAGCGAGTTCATGGAGGATGTCCCCTCACCGCATGAAATCAAGTCGTTCATTGATGATTACGTGATCGGTCAGGATGTAGCCAAGAAATACCTGAGCGTCGCCGTGTACAATCACTACAAGCGCATCACGCAGAAGGGAAGAATTACGTCCGATGTCGAGATCGAGAAAGCTAACGTTCTCATGATCGGACCGACCGGTACCGGGAAGACACTCCTGGCGAAGACGCTCGCACAAAAGCTCAGGGTGCCTTTCGCGATCGCTGATGCGACTACGCTTACCGAAGCGGGTTATGTCGGAGAAGATGTCGAGAATATTCTCCTGAAGCTGTACCAGGCAGCCGGAAACAACATCGCAGCTACCGAGCGGGGCATAATATACATCGATGAGATCGACAAGATCTCGCGAAAAAGCGAAAACGCTTCCATTACCCGGGACGTCAGTGGCGAGGGAGTGCAGCAGGCGCTCCTCAAGATTATCGAAGGTACCGTAGCATCGGTTCCACCTCAGGGCGGACGTAAACATCCGAGCCAGGAGATGATAAAGATTGATACCAGCAATATACTTTTCATCTGCGGCGGGGCCTTTGTGGGACTCGATAAAGTCATAGAATCACGGGTCTCAAACCACGCAATGGGATTCGGCGCGGACGTGCGCCCTGCGAACGAACGCGACCTGACCGAACTTTACAGCCACGTTCATCCGGATGACCTCATACGATTTGGTTTGATACCGGAGTTCGTCGGCCGACTGCCCATTACCGTGACTCTCAACGAACTCAAGGTAGACGATCTGCAGCGGATTATCCTGGAACCCAAGAACTCCATCATCCGGCAGTATCAGGCGAGCCTTGAACTCGACGAAGTCGAACTTGAGTTTGAAGACGAAGCAATACGGGCGATAGCCGAACAGGCAATCAATCGACGCACCGGTGCGCGAGGGATACGAAGTATCGTTGAATCGGTCATGATCGACATCATGTACGACATACCGTCGATTAAGGGTAAGAAGAAGGTCGTGATCACCCGGGATGTGATCGACAACAGCCATAAACCTGAAGTCGTGCAGACACGCAAGTCAGCCTGACCGGCTTCCATGGATATCTGACACCTCGTCAATCTTATCACGCTGTGGTATTGTGGGACGGTTATGACAGGTTTACTGAAGGGTCGCAGTCTTCTGACGCTGGCCGACATTACTCGTGACGAACTTCTCGCCCTCCTCGATCGAGCGGGCCGGATCAAGGCGGATTATCATTCGGGCCGGCGGGAACAGCATCTTCGCGGTTACAGCATTGCACTGATTTTCGAAAAGCGGAGCACGAGGACGCGATGCGCCTTTGAAACCGCATTCGGTGAAGAAGGCGGTCACGTGGTCTTCCTGAGTCCTCAGGACATACATCTGGGTGTAAAAGAAACCGTTGAGGACACGGCCCGTGTTCTCGGTAGAATGTTTGATTGCATTGAGTTTCGCGGATACAGGCAGGACACCGTCGAAACCCTCGCCCGCTACTCCGGTGTTCCCGTCTACAATGGCCTGACCGACGAGTACCACCCGACTCAGATCCTCGCAGACCTTCTGACGATCCGGGAGGCGTACGGTACGCTTGAGGGAAGGCGTATCGCATACATTGGAGACGGACGTAACAACGTATCGAACACGCTTCTGATCGGGTGCGCCCTTAGCGGTGTCCATTGTACCGTGGTCTGTCCCGCCGAACTTCAGCCGGATCCTCGGGTTTTGAGCATGGCTCGAGAGCTATGCGAGGACTCGGAGGTCGAACTGCGAGTAGAGCACGATCCGACAGTCGGTGTCCGGGGGGCGGAAGCTGTATATACCGATGTATGGGTCAGCATGGGCGAAGAAGAGAAGGCACAGGAACGCCTTGAGCTTCTTGAACCTTACAGGGTCACTGATGCTCTGATGCGGGCCGCCGGTGAACATGCGATCTTTCTGCACTGTCTCCCTGCGGTTAAAGGAAACGAGGTGAGCGCCGACGTGTTCGAGGGTCCTCAGTCACGTGTTTTTGATCAGGCCGAAAACCGGAAACACACAATCCGCGCGCTAATCCTCGAAACACTGGGGCTGTAATTGCATCGGGCAGCCTGCTTCACTATACTTAAGATGGTAATCCATGGAGGGATAAGGCCCGTGAAACGAATCATTTCCATAGCGATCGTTCTTGCCGTGCTTATGTCGGTTGCAGGCACCGTGAGTGCACAGGAAGCTCAAGACGAGAGTTCCTACTACGCACGTACTTTTTTTATACACCGAATATTCCCTAATCAGCGCGGGTACCGCGTACAGTACTGGACAGATAGCGGAACTCCCGCAGAAACGTATCTCC
Source organism: Spirochaetaceae bacterium (assembly GCA_007128315.1). Classification (GTDB taxonomy): domain Bacteria; phylum Spirochaetota; class Spirochaetia; order DSM-27196; family SKKC01; genus SKKC01. Next base: position 4,982 of record SKXQ01000050.1, read on the forward strand.
CGATCGACTGGTTCCGTCGAGCCGGCGGACTGGGTGTGTTCCATGAAGGAAACGGCCCTGCGTATCCATACATGCAGGTACTCTGGCGCGATGGCGAGTTCTCGCAGATTCGGCTGTACGTACGGCGAAACATGTCGCACGAGTCCTGGGGCCGCTGGATTGCACCCGATAACGTCGATGAACTCTTTGACGTCGACGCGCCGGTTCTTCGACTGTAGTTCACAGCAGACAGGTCTGCACCGGAACCATAATAAACGTCTATGAAAACTGAACCTCAGGCTCCGGCGATCGTACTGGAGAAGATTCGCGCCGCACGCGAAGTGCTTATCTGCACCCACATGGAACCCGACGGTGATTGCATAGCCTCATCCATGGCTCTCGCTTCTGCCCTGACGCGGACGGGAAAAGAAGTGCATCAGTTCAATCCCGGGCCTTTTGATCGGGGAGAGATCCAGCGTTTCCAGTCTCATTTCCTCCCATCTGTGCCGTCGCACCTGCGCCGCCATACTGCAGGGCGCCTGGTGGTCGTTCTCGACTGCGCCCTACCCGAACGAATAGGTTCGCTTGCCGACGAAATCATGGGTCTTCCCGCGGTCGTTATCGACCACCATCCCGTGGAGACACCTATGGGTGATGCCGCATGGGTGGTCCCTGAGGCACCCGCTGCGGCATGGCTGGTACAGTTAGTCATCGAAGCGCTGGACGTACACCTGAGCGCAGAGGAAGCACGCTTGCTCATGTTCGGCCTCTGCACCGACACCGGCTACTTCCGTCACCTGAACGAAACCCACGCTCCTGTGTTTACCGGTGTTTCACGGATTGTCGCCGCTGGCGCATCGCCACGAGAAGCACACGCTGCAATGTATGGAAACAGGACTATGGAGTCCCGGAAACTCATAGCGACCCTTCTGCAGCGCATGCAGAGTCATTTCGGCGGACGATTCCTCATTACCTGGGAACTCGAAGAAGACACCCGAACCGTCGGAAAGAGCAATCGCGACAGCGAGACCTTCTACCAGCTCGCGTTCGCCGTACGGGAAGTCGAAGCGCTTGCCCTTATCAGAGAAGAGTCACCCGGTCGTTGTACCGGGAGTCTGCGCTCGCGCGATTCCATCGACGTGAGCCCGGTTGCTCGGAAATATGGTGGCGGTGGGCACAAGAACGCTTCAGGCTTTCTCGCAGAACTGGACTACAAGGATCTGGTCGCGAATCTGCTGCATGATTTCGGAGTTCTGTTCGGTTCGTAATCATTCTATCTTTCAGAAAAGTATCTCATAATCGATCAGCGAACTCGTTGTGGATCGCAGAAAAACGACCTGACTGCATCGCATTCCTGAGCAGCTACCATTTCCGGTCGACCGGCCCCCCCCTCCTTTCCGTAAAATCTGAACCCATCCGCGTGTCGTTACCCGACATGTTTATACACTGCATATGGTGGGAGTCAAGCATATCACGCGCGCCAGATCACCAGCGGTATGGTTGCCCTGGTTAATGGTCGATCCGGTCCCGAAGACTGGAACACGATCGCAGACACGTCGATGGCTGCCCATCCGCGAGTCGGCATGCTTCTTGTTATGAGTTTACATACTCGATTCAAGGGAGGACTCATGACCGATTTAACCCAGCTCGTAATACGCTATCAGGACACAGGATTCGGATACGAGGAAATCGTACGGAAGACGTCAGTGATGATTTACAGCTATCCCGGTACGATTCCGTCGCTTACGGACGACGACCGCGGTGATTTCCTTCTCTATTTCTCCCCGCGTCTGAAACAGATCGTAAGCCGCTATCAACCCGAGCGCGCTGAGTTCGAGCCATACCTGCGTATGTGCATGAAATACCGTATTATGAGCTATCTGATTTCCCGCCATCGGACAACACGGTACGATCCTGCCGACAACCATATCGGCAGCTGGGAGCTGCGAGAGACAGCGGATGAGTCTGAACTCCACCCTGTCAGGATCGATCCATGTGATATCGGCAGCCTTCTTGACCCGCCGGTACAACGAGTGTTGCGTCGACTGAGTCGAACGAGTGTACTGTGCTTCTGTCTCAAGGCGATATGCGACGCTGATGAACGAACCATCAACCGGATCGCTGAACTGTGCTCGTCTGATGCAACCTGGCTCATGCATTGCAAGTACGTCCTGCTCGAAACCCTTGGTCCCCGACGCCGTCGACAGGCCATGATCGGAGCCCGAATCGGTCGCCTGTATACCCGCATCTACAATCTCGAGAAGCGACTGTACGGTGAAACTGATCCGGTCACTCGCAACAGTCTGAATCAGAAACTGGCGAACAGCAAACGACTATATCAGCAGAACTGTCGGAGACTCAGACGACTGTCGCTGCGACCCACGAACAGCAATATCGCCGCTCTCCTGCATGTGGCAAAGGGCACCGTGGACAATGCAGTTTTTACCGTTCGAAACGCGCTCGAAAAGGCGGTGACCGAAGGACGCTGACTCTCGAAGACTACGCGGTGAGACGATTATCTGCGGTCATGTAGCTCGGGGGCTCGTCACCGCGTGTCGGTACTCACGATTTTCGCGCTTTATTGCTTTTTGCCGTCTTGCCGGCCTTCGACGTCTTGCGAGCCTGAGCGCCTCGGGAACTGGCTTTCGGTTTCTGGGGACTGAAAGCCTCACTGTACACACGAAGACTCTCTTCGATGATCTGAATTGCAACATCCCGGTTAACGCTCATTTTGACCGAGGTTTCTGAGTGCTCGAGACTTTTGTACACCTCGAAGAAATGAGAGATCTCTTCGAGTATATGCCTGGGGAGTGTTGAAATATCGCGATAACCCGAATACACCGGATCCTTGAACGGAATCGCGATGATCTTTTCATCGACCTCGTTGTCGTCAACCATCTTGATGACGCCAATCGGATAGCACTCCACCATTGCGAGGGGATCCAGGGTTTCTGAACACAGGACGAGCACGTCGAGTGGGTCATTATCGCCCGCAAGAGTACGCGGAATAAAACCGTAATTCTGCGGATAATGTGTCGAAGTAAAAAGGATGCGGTCGAGGCGGATCAGACCGGTGGTCTTGTCCAGCTCGTACTTTTTCTTGCTTCCTTTCGGAATTTCGATAATGGCCAGAAAGTTTTCCGGCCGTATGCGCTCAGCTTCTACGTCATGCCACGGATTCATACGCTTGTATGTACCACGCCCGCAGGGCTTCGTCAATGAAAGCACGTTCGTATAACCCCTGCTTCGGTTGACGCCTCATGACCAACCCCATAGGATAAACGAACCAAACTGCATCAGGAGCACACCACGGACATGAGTACAGAACACAATAACACTATACCCGCGCGGCAGGACGTTGCCGAGGCGGACCGCTGGAACCTTTCAAAGCTGTTTACCGATGATCATGCGTGGAGAAAAGGTCTGGATGAGTTCAACTCCCGTGTTCCTGAAATCACTTCGTTCAAGGGAACACTCGGTACCTCGGTATCTGCTCTACACGAGTGCCTCGACTATCTGACCCAACTCGAGACGCTCGGCGAACGTCTCGGGTACTACGCACAGCTACGCTACTCCGAGGACGCAGGCGACTCGAAGAACCAGGAGCGCGTCTCGCTCTTTATGCAGGCGGCATCAGCAGCAACAACCGCGCGAAGCTTCGTCGATCCCGAAATACAGTCGATCGAAACAGAGACGCTGAATGCGTTTCTTGAAGATCCACTTCTTGAGGACTACCAGGTATATCTGAGAAAGCTGATCCGCATGAAACCACACATCCTGTCGGAAGCCGAAGAACGCCTGCTCGGCATGCAGATGGAGGCCAACCAGACTGCTCAGAAGGCGTTCAGTTCGCTGACTGATGTTGACTTTGATTTTGGAACGATCGAGACACCGGAGGGTCCGAAACCGCTGAGTCAGTCATCACTCTCAAGCTTTCTGATGAATCCTGACCGGTCATTGCGGGAGACCGCATATCGTCAGTTTTATCAAGTCTACAACGCACACAAAAATACCATTGCAACGCTGTATGCGGGGAGTGTGCATCTTGACACCTATCAGGCCCGAGCCAGGAATTTTCAAAGCAGTCGTGCTGCTGCACTGTTTCCCGACAACGTACCGGAAGACGTGTATGATAACCTGATCTCCACTGTGTCGGATCACCTGCCAGCACTGCACCGCTATTACAGTCTCCGAAAGAAGTTGCTTGGACTCGACCATTATCAGATATTTGACAACTACGTGCCGCTGATTTCGGATGTGGAAGCAACACACAGCTATAGCAGAGCCGTAGAGCTGATCTCGGAAGCCCTGATGCCGCTGGGTAGCGAGTACGTCGATACGCTCAGGAATGGCCTCCTCGGCGGTTGGGTGGACAAATACGAAAACAAGGGAAAGCGAAGCGGTGCGTTCAGCGCAGGAAGCTTCGCTGGTGATCCATACATTCTTATGAACTATAAGGAGGATGTTCTGCGTGACGTGTTCACACTGGCCCATGAAGGCGGCCACAGCATGCACTCATGGTACTCGTCGAGAAACAACCCCTTCCCTCACTATGACTACACGATTTTTGAAGCCGAGGTCGCGTCAACATTCAACGAACAGCTTCTGCTTAAATACCTTCTTGAGCGTGCAGACGACCACAGAATGCGCGCGTATCTGATCAATAAACACATCGACGATATTCTTGCGACATTGTTCCGCCAGACCATGTTTGCGGAGTTTGAACACATGACGCATCACATGAACGAGTCCGGCACACCGTTGACCGTTGACAGTCTCCGTAGCACCTATAAAAGCCTTCTCGAGAAGTACTTCGGGCCGGACGTCACCATTGATACCGAAAGCGATCTCGAAGGACTGCGTATACCACACTTCTACCGCGCGTACTACGTATACAAGTACGCAACCGGAATCAGTGCGGCAATCACGCTCAGTAAAAGGGTTCTCGACGGGGGGGCTCGCGAACGCGACGAATACTTCAACTTCCTGAAGTCCGGAGGATCCCGGTTTCCCATCGATGCGTTGAACGTTGCGGGAGTCGACATGTCGACACCGCAACCGATTTCGGAGGCTATGACCGTTTTCAACGAGCGCATCACTGAGCTCGAACGACTGACCGGACACGGGCTTTGAGTGATCCCGTCATCGTCCGGCCGACATGGTACGAGACCTTCGAGATCGGTTCATTCTGGACCGACGTGAACGGTCGAGCCTCTCCACACGCCTTGCTGCAGATGATGCAGGACGTCGCGTGGAAGCATGCCCGGGCCCTCAAGTTCGGTTACTCTGACCTCGGCGCCCGGAACCGGTTCTGGGTACTCTCCAGACTTATCATGGACGTCAGCCGGTACCCGCGCTGGGGCGAGACCGTGCGTCTGGAGAGCTGGACTTCAGGTACCGATAAACTGCTCGCGCTCCGGGATTTCCGCCTCTATGACGACGACGAACGGGAGCTCATGAAGAGTGTAAGCGGCTGGCTCATAGTCGATCACGAAAGCCGCAGACCTCTGCGACCCGAAGGCATTGTAAAGGAGCTTTCCATTCCGTCTCTGCCGAGCCAGTACGACGGTGGCCCGGAGAAAGTACGGACTCCCGAACCAGATGACGGGACTCAGACGACGTACAGCGTGGCCGCGCGATACTCGGACATCGACGCGCAGAAGCACGTGAACAATACACGCTACGTATCATGGATGATCGATGGACTGAGTGAGGACTGGGTTGTCAATCGACGTATTCGCCGCATGTCCGTGAATTTCCTCAAAGAGTGCAACCTCGGCGACACGCTGCAAATTGCACACACGTACCCGCCCGAGCAGGATCAGACCAGGCATTCTGTGCTGAGGGAATCTGATGGCCAGTACGCTGCACACATGCATCTGCACTGGGATACCGGGAATACGACCGTCTTCACACAATCTTGACACAGCCTTCCATTTCGCTGGATACGAAGCTGTTAGTTTCTCCCGTAGAATCATTCAACGTTCAGGCCCACTGCTGAACAGAGGAGAACAACGTATGAAAGGCACACGAATTATAACAGGCATTGTCATGCTGCTTGCACTCGGCGGGGCTCTGTCCTTCGCTCAGTTTGCACCTGAGGGTCAGACACCGCCAGGAGGACAGGACGCACCCGGCCTCGCTCCGGCACCTGCTCCCGTCGAAGTAGATCTGGAAGACGGTGAACTCGAACGCTTTACACGGGCACTGATCGAGGTGCAGATCATTCAGCAGGAAGCGCAGGTCGAGATTCAACAGGTCATCGACGCGTCTTCCCTCGACATGATGCGTTTCCAGGAACTCCATCAATCCATGATGATGCAGCAGGGCCTCCCCGCGGACGTAGCCGACAACGAAGAAGAGGAATACGAGACGGTAATCGCCGATATTCAGGACCTCGAAGTTGGAGCTGCCACGGAAATGGAAGAAGCTGTTGTGAACCAGGAACTCGCGGTGGAACGGTTCAACGAAATCGCCGAGGCGATTCCTCATGATCCGGATCTTGCCGAAGAACTGAACGCCCTCGCGGCAGTCATTATAGAAGAGGACTACTCCGACGAATTCTAACGCATAACCGGTATGACTATACCGCAAAAACCGGCTGCCCGGCAGCCGGTTTTTTACGTTTCGCCTTGACAGCATTTGGCGTTCTGGTCTATTTTAAGCGCCGTTATCATTCCGCGCGGCAGTGGTGGAATTGGTAGACACGCCAGCTTGAGGGGCTGGTGGCAGCAATGCCGTGGAGGTTCAAGTCCTCTCTGCCGCAACGCAAGCCGTCTGGCCGAACAGGTCAGACGGCTTTCTTGTTGGAAAGGGCCCGATCGTATTGAGCGCCGAGCGGCAGCGAAAACGAATAGGCGTTATGACCGGGGTACGAGAAGCCACACGCCGAGCGCCATGGCAAGAATCCCTAGAAACCTGCGCAGATCAAAAGCGGCCGTAATCCCGGCGCCGCCGATCGAGTCCATAATCGAGCCTGCGACAAGCTGTGCAAGAATAATCGCCGAGAGCCCAGCGGTGACACCGACGCCCTGTACCGAAAAAGTAACCCCGCTTACGATGGTGATCCCGAACCAGCCTCCAAACAGCGTGAGAAGGTACACATTTGTCCAGATCGAGCCGCCTTGAGGCACAAAGGCCGAATGTGGGGGCCAGTTACCGCTGAGCCAGAGAACACCGATAATGAGCAGGGCGGTAGACCCGCCCGCAAGGTTGATGAGCAGGCCGGTCCGTATCGGTCCTATAGCCAGACCGGCTCGACCACCGGCTGATGATTGAAGTGCGATTGCTATCCCCGTAATGAGTGCGGCGAGGACACTGGTAATAATTCTAGTATTCACGAGCGAGAGAATACCAACTTGCGAGATTACCTGTCCAGTTTGCGATTTTATGTTCCATGTATGGTCCGACAGCACCTGTCCCGTGTATTTTTAGCCGTATGCGAAAAATTCTTGAAGTTCAGGATCTCGTGAAGCACTATCGGCAGGTTTGTGCGGTTGATGGCATCAGTTTCTCCTTGACCGAGGGGATGTGCTTCGGGCTTCTCGGTCCGAATGGCGCGGGAAAGACCACGACAATAGAGATAATGGAAGGGATTCTCAAGCCGGATAGCGGAGAGGTCCTGTATCGAGGCCGTCCGATTGATTCGGAGTTCAAGAAACGGGCGGGTATACAGTTCCAGAAC
>SKXQ01000042.1 GCA_007128315.1 Spirochaetaceae bacterium
AAGCGGCAGTTCTGCACGATTTTGACCGGCTCGTCGTTGACGACGTTGTCACGCCCGAACCGGCAATGGGGGAGGTCGTAGTCCGAATCATGGCATGCGGCTTCTGTGCAACCGATTACAAGGCGATACGCGGTTTCCGCCGGAACGTTGAGTTTCCGTTTATTCCGGGGCACGAGGCCTCCGGTACCGTCTCCGCAGTCGGTCCCGGTGTCAGCTCCGTTCGTGAGGGGGACGAGGTCATTATCCAGCCGTCCGGGTACTGCGGTACGTGCCGTAACTGCCGGGAGGGAAATACTCACTACTGCGAGAACGCCTTCACAACCGGTGGTGACGGTCCGGATGATGTCCGACCGGGCGCATTCGCGGAGTACATGAAAACCGATGCTCGGTGCTGCCTGCCGAAGCCTGCGCACATCAGTTTCGACCAGGCGTGTCTGACCGAACCGTTGTCCGGTGCATGGAAGGGGCTCGTCCAGTACAGTCAGATGCAGGTAGGTGACAGCGTGATTATTATCGGAGTCGGCGGTATCGGTCTCCTTTGTCTTATGGTCGCCGCAGCAGCGGGGGCCGGCCGTCTGATCGCCGTGGACATCTCGGAGACCGCGCTGAACAACGCCCGGCGTCTCGGCGCGACGGATCTGATTGATGCTTCGAAATGCGATCCTGAAGAAGCCGTACACGCGGTCCTGCCGGGCGGTGCCGACATCATCCTGGAGGCCGCAGGCTCGATTGAAGCCGTCGAGCTCATGTTCTCGCTTCGCCGGAGGGGAACCCGGGTGAACCTGTTCGGAATTACGACCCACGAGCGGTTCTCGCTTGACGGCGGGTTGACCCATTTTCTGGAGGGTCGAATGGATGCCAGCTTCGGGACCACGCCTCTGGCGATGTCCAAAGCGATTCGACTGATCGAGACCGGCCTCGTGGACCCGGGTCAAATTATCACCCACACTTTTCCTCTCGACCGGATTGGTGAGGCGGTAACGCTCATGGGCGAGAGCGGGCGCAACAAGATTATAATCAATCCCTGAACGAGGCATAGCGCAAGGAGCTTACATGGCATCAGACGATCATGGCAGACCGAATATTCTTTTTATCCTGAGTGACCAGCATAATCCAAAGATCGCCGGCTTCGCGGGGAACGGTATCGTTCGAACGCCTTCGCTCGATCGACTCACAGCCGAAGGAGTGACCTTCGACAACGCGTACTGCCAGTCTCCCCTCTGTGTCCCGAGCAGAATGTCGATGCTAACCGGACAATACTGCCGGACCACCGGCATCTACGATAACCAGGATATTCTGCCGTCCAACAGTCGGACTTTTCCGCGTCATTTCTCGGAGAACGGCTACGCTACCTGTCTGGTCGGCAAGGCTCACTTCAACGGTGAACAGTTCCAGGGATATCAGCAACGTCCGTACGGAGACCTGTTCGGACAGGCGCACCAGCCGGACCCCAGGCGGTTGCCGGAGAACTACGCTCATGGTCTCGGCGACATCCCCGAGCAGGCCGGGCCGAGTCGAATTCCGCTGGCACTCACACAGACCGAGATAACAACCGCGGAAGCCGCGAAGTTCCTGCAGACGCACGTCGCACGATCTGCCCATCACCCATTCCTTTTGAGTGTGCACTACGACAAACCGCATTTCCCGATTAATCCACCGGAGCCGTACTACCGCTACTACGAGCAACGGGTCGATCTCTCCGACCACTGGCACGGTGAGCACGGAAAGGATCACCTTGATTCGCTGGTTCCCTTTGTGCGGGAGAACTTCGTCTCCGAGGGGTATTACAACTCGAGCAAGGAGAGTCACCGTCGTGCACTCGCTGCGTACTACGGCTGCGTTGAATGGATCGACAACAACATTGGCCGGCTGCTCGACGTGGTCGATTATCTCGGCCTGGCGTCGAACACAATTGTCGTGTACGCCTCGGACCACGGCGAGATGGCGAGCGAACACGGTGCCTGGCAGAAGATGGTCTTCTATGAGGAGTCGGCGCGGGTACCGCTGATCATTCGAGACCCGAGTAGAGCGAAAGCAGGTGCCAGGTGCGACGCACCGGTTGGACTCATAGACCTGTATCCGACGTTGTGCGACGCGGCAGGAATCAGCACTCCCGACTCATGTGAAGGGATCAGTCTTGTTTCCCACCTGAACGGCGCGGACAGCGGCGAGAAGACCTCCGAACGCGACCATGTGTTCAGCGAATCCGTACTGATAAAGAAACCAGAGCATGCAGGTTGCATGGTTCGGCAGGGGGCGTTCAAGTACGCGCTGTACCTTGATGGATGCGAAGAACTGTACGATCTGGAGAACGATCCGGGAGAGCGTACGAACCTGGCCGGGAGCCGCGAACACGATGATGTTCGACAGTCACTCAAAACGCTGGTGGTCGAATTCTGGAAGCCTGAACAGCAGCTTGAGCGGTATCGCCGTACCCCGAAAATGCCGCACGAGAAACACTTCTATCCCTACTCGAATCAGTTTGTGCTCGGGGACGGCGTTATCGTCGACGCTCGGCCCTGAGCGAAAGGTTACACCCCGGTGTATCCTGCGACGATTGACCTGTGTTGCGACCTTCAGTAGTTTGTAGCGCGGAACAGTTTCGGTATATGATCGGCCGATTTTCCAGACAGGATGGGAGGACAATGAAAAAAAAGCCGACAGTACAGGCATCAAAGACAAAGCGACCGACCATCCGGCAGATAGCAGCTGAACTTGATCTGTCCATCGCGACGGTGTCCCGGGTCATAAACAATAAACCGGACGTCAATGCCGCGTCGCGGGAGCGGGTTATCTCGTACCTGCGAAGCATCGACTATCAGCCTCCGGTCGTCTCCGCCGATCTGGGCTTGATTGGACTCGTAGATACCTTCCAGCGCCACGATTTGAACAGTTACTATGTCTCCGCAATTCTTGCCGGCGCCGACGAACAGTTGCATCGCTACAAGTACAACGTAGTCCTGATTCACTACGATCAGATCGAGTCGGAGATGATGAACTACGGACAGGTTACGATTCTGAATCGACTCAAAGGGTTGTTGTGGCTCGAGCCCATGTTCAGCGCGCAGCACCTGAAAATTGTTCAGGATCATCGTCTACCGTGCGTGGTGCTCAATAACAGCGAAGAAGGTGTGGACGTGGATCTCGTCCGCAGCGACAACTATCATGCGGCCCGGCGCGCTGTCGCGTTTCTCGTCGCGAAAGGTCACACGCGAATCGGCTTTGTCGGTGGATGGCTGCATCTTGCCAATCACCGCGACCGACTGAAAGGCTACCTCGAAGGCCTCGACGCAGCAGGCATAACTCCGGACGACTCGATCATAGTCAAGGATATCGTATCCTGGGATGAGCACGGGGGCTACGAGGGGACTAACCGGGTTGTGAGCGGAACACAGCCGCCGACAGCCATACTTCTGTGCAGCGATTTTCTTGCCAGCGGGGCATATAGCGCTATGTTCGACCTCGGGCTTCGGATACCGGACGACGTTTCTGTTGTCTCGTTCGACGACTTCCCGCTTGCGCGTCACATGGACCCGCCTCTAACGACCTTTCGGCAACCCCTAAGAAAGATGGGGGCACAGGCAGCCGGCATTCTCGCTGAGAGATTTGGTACAGGCAACGGAAATTCGGCGGACGCACCGGTACGACACGAACTTGTACCGTGTCCCATCATCACAAGGTCTTCCGCGGGACCCTGTCCGGGGTAGGCTACTGAGGCGGGAGAACCCATGACGACCGAGGTCATGTTACACTGTGGTAATGCTCCGAAAATGGAGCGCGTAATTGATCTTACTGTTGCGCTGGCGAACCGGGATCTGGATGCTGTCAGACAGCACGTGCGCGAGGATTTCGTCTGGAGTACGGTCGGAAGAGACAACGCGATCTCATTCGAAGATCTTGCCGCCGAGCTGCCGGGCCGACCAGACGTAGTGGAACTGCGGATTGAGAATGGCCTGAGTCATGGCAACGGGGCGATGTGTGAAGGGACCCTGTTACTCGAGGACGGAGACCTGCTCTATTTCTGCAATGTTGTCCGTTTCGTCAACACCGCGAAGGATGCGCTCGTAAAAACGGCACATACCTATCTCGTTGCGCAGGCGCTGTGAACAGACAATTCTGGAAAACCCGACTTCCTTTCGATTTCAGACGAGGTAGTTCGACTATCCGATGAGGAGGAGAGGATGGGAAAGCTCATTGTCGCCGAGTTCATCAGTCTAGACGGTGTTATTCAGGCTCCCGGCAGCCACGACGAGGATACCAGCGGCGGATTCCGCTTCGGTGGGTGGGTAGCAGCCTATGCCGACGAAGCAACCAGTCAGGCTATCGACGAGCTGCACTCACAGCCATTCGAGCTGCTGCTTGGGCGCAACACCTACGACATCTGGGCACCGTACTGGTCAAACGTTCCACCCGAGTCAGAAAACCGCGCTATGGCCGACCTGTTCAACCGTGTGCCGAAGCACGTTGTTACCCATCGACCCGATACGCTTGACTGGAGTAACAGCCATTCCGTGGACGGTGATCTTGTCGCCGCGATACATAAGCTGAAAGGCCATGGAAGCGCCGACCTGTTGACGTGGGGGAGTGGCGAGACCGTGCGTCAGTTGCTCGCCGTCGGACTCGTGGACGAGCTTCGGCTTCAGATTCATCCGGTTCTACTCGGTCGCGGTAAACGCCTGTTCGGAACCGACACGGAAGCAACGGCTTTTACACTCGCTGACTCGGTTGTCACGTCGGGTGGCGTCCTGATTACCCGCTACCTGCGCAGCGGTGAGGTGCGAACATGACAGCAGGAATCGTACCGACTTGACGCCAGGGCGCGAACGCGGCGAGACTTTGCGGGGAAGAGGAGGAAGTCGTCGCCATGCGTATTCGCACAAAAATCGTGCTGGTCGTTCTACCAGTTGTGGTCCTCTCGATCGTTCTTGCCGGCATGACCTCCTTCTTTGTGGCTACAACCGGTGTTACCAGAGTTGCGAGTGAGTTCCTTGCGTTCAAGGCAGAGGGGCTGGAACGATACGCCGACGGCCAGTGGGCAGTTCTTGAAGACAACGATCTGACCGGGCGAAGCGAGTTTGTCGAGGCAACGCGTCTCGGGGTCGAAAACTACGCCGCCGGACTCATGCGAAGCGAGACCGAGAACATTCTCGCCTTTGACCGAAACGGTGAACTCGTCATGAGTACCCGGCCAATCGAACCGACCGCAGAGGACAGGGCGCGATTGTTCGAGCTCATTGAATCGCGGGATGATTCCTTCGTCGATATCGAAATAGCGGGTGTTGCCCGTGTCGCACGCGGGTTCTGGTTTGAGCCCTTTGAGTACTTCTACCTTGTTACCGAGGCGCGAGAAACATTCTACAGTGATGTAAATCGCATCACGTTTCAGACGGCGCTCGTACTCGCGATCGCGAGTCTGTTCGCGATCGCGCTTCTGTTCGTCTTTTCGCGGTCGCTCACGAGACCGCTGACGTCGGTGGTCGGCGGCATGCGAACGATTATTACGAACAACAATCTCGAAGAGCGTGTCCCCGTTGAGTACGATGACGAGACCGGTGAGCTTGCGCACACCTTTAACATAATGACTGGCGAGCTCGACAAGGCGTACCGACAGATCAAGAACTACGCGTTTCAGGCGGTACTTGCACAGAAACGCGAGAGTCGAATCCGCAATATATTCCAGAAGTACGTTCCGCAGGAGCTGATCGACCGTTTCTACGAGAATCCCGAGTCCATGCTCGTTGGCGAGAACCGCCGACTTTCTATTCTATTCAGCGACATCCGCAGCTTTACGTCGATTTCCGAGGCAATGCAGCCGGAAGATCTGGTGAACTCGCTGAATCAGTATTTCTCGGTGATGGTCGACATAATCATGAATCGTGGGGGTATCATCGACAAGTATATTGGTGACGCGATTATGGCGTTTTTTGGTGCGCCGGTCCGCCACGATGACGACGGTATACAGAGCGTGTACGCTGGTATAGAGATGGCAGAAGGGCTCGAGCGATTCAACGAGCAGCAGCGGGCTAACGGCAAGCCGGAGTTCCAGATCGGCGTGGGATTGAACTACGGCGAGGTCACCGTCGGAAACATCGGTACCGACAAGAAAATGGACTATACCGTTATTGGCGATATGGTGAATCTCGCTTCGCGCATGGAAGGGCTTACGAAGATGTACGGACAGCCGGTCCTGCTCGCCGAAAGTCTGTTCGAGTTCGTCGACGGTGTGCTTCCCTGGCGACTTGTGGACGCGGTAGCAGTCAAGGGAAAGAAACAGGGAGTACGCATCTACACTGTTGCGAAAGATCTTACAGAGCCGGATCAGGCCTTCTGGAACCGTCACAATGCGGCCATGGAAGCCTATTACCGCCGCGATTTCGCGGGCGCACGTGCGCAGTTCGACGAGCTTCTGATCGAACGTGCCGATGATACTCTGGTCGCCATGATGAAAGGCCGTTGCGAGCGCTACGAGGTCGAGCCGCCGTCAGCAGACTGGGACGGTGTGGAAATCATGGAGTCCAAGTAGCGCCCGGGCCGAGCCGAACGGTTGCATTAGTTGCCGCTGTCGAGAAGCAGTGCGAGTTCCTGCAGGAACTCGCTCATGACTGAACCGTCGCTGCTTGACTCGAGTTCCTGCTCAACCCTGACACGTCTCTCGGCTGTCGATCCAAGCAGTGCGAGTTCGAAGAGCAGATCGGCGGACTGCATAAGCGCCCGTTCGCGTCCGCTTTCTTCGAAGGCGTCAAAGTACCGCTGTATGCGTGAATCGAACTCAGGGAGTACCGACCGGGTGATTTCGCGTCCGAGGAACGCCTCGAGCCCGATCCGGGCTTCGCTCAACGCAAGCGGATCGTCACCGGATTCGAGTCCTTCCGGTTCATATTCCCTGTAGTCGTTCCACGCACGTTCCAGTGCTGCAAGGCGGTCGCGAAAGCCGCTCAACAACGCGATCTGTTCGGCCGCATTTGACAGCTCAGTTTCAAAGGAAGCGATCTCCTCGCCCAGGGCTGCGACCTCGCGTTCCAGCTCCGTAATCGTCTCTTCGCGTGCACCGAGCTCGGTGCCGTGTAAGTCGATCTGCGTCTCCAGATCCTGCTGTCGCTCGCCGAGCTGTTGTGGAGCGCTTTCAGCACCAATCGCTTCGAGCTCGGCCGTGAGTTCGGCGAGCTCGTCCTCCAGCGAGGTTCTCTCAGCGACCAGACGTTCCCGCTCGTCCTGAAGCGTCGCGTGCTCTGTGCTGAGCGTCTCGTACTCTGCGCTGAGCGCTTCAAACTCAGCAGTCGTGGAAGCGTCGCGAAGGCGCCCGACCTCACGTTCGAGCTGAATAAAGTCTTCGAGCGCTCCGAGAAGCGTGAGGTCTGCTTCGCGCCGGTCGGCAACCGTTCGGAGCTCACGCACCGAAGGATCGTTGAGGTACGCACGCAGTTCGCCCGCCAGAGTCTGTGCCGCATCAAGCTGATTGTCTGCAATTCGGGAGCGTATTGTTGCGAAGAATCCGGTGATTTCCCGGAGTGCCGCCTGCTCGCGTTCGCGGCGTGCACTGAGCTCGGTGAGCTCCTGCTGCACGGACGTGAGTTCCGCCTGCTGTGCGGCAAGTCTTCCTTCAAACTGCGCGCGAAGCTCGCGTTCCCGCCGTTCTGTTTCTGCGAGGATCGTGCTGCGTTCCTCGTTCGCAGAGGCGAGCTGCTGATTGAACTGCTGCTCCTGGCGATCGAGGTCGGCTTCAGCGACGTCGCGCTGTGCTTCGAGTTCGGCCCGATACGCGGCGATCTCAGCGTCGATCTCAGCAATTCGGTCGGCCCTGATTTGCGCAATGATCGCGTTTATTTCGTCTTCACTCAGGCCTTCTTCGGCAAGGCGTTCGCGCTCAGCCGCAATCTCCGCTTCGAAGCGGGCTTCCAGTTCCGCTTCACGCGCGCGCACCCGCTCGTCGATATCGTCGGCGAGTTGCTCCCGTTCGGCGCGAATCTGAGCGAGCTGTCGCTCGATTTCCGCGATTTCCCGGTCTTTGGCCTGGAGTTGCTGTTCTGCCTCCCGGCGAAGCTCGGCGACGATCTGTCCCTGCGCGCTCGCGGCAAATCCCGTTTCCGCCCGAACCTGCTGATCCTCACTGCGAAAGAAGGCGGAAAGCGACATAAGCAAAGTGACTCCAAGGACTACCGCTCCGAGGTTGACGATCAGTGGCATGCGATAGCCTTTTCGAATAGCGGTAACTGCAAATGTATCGTCTGTTACGCGAATCCGGTTCTCGGCAGCGACGCGTTCAATTTCGGCACGCAGTGCCTGTTGATCCTCTTCCGGAATTCCTGCATCGGGTATTTCTGGTTCGGGAAGGTTTGAGTCGCTCATATGACCTCCTGCATCGTCCACACTATAATGCAATGTTCGCCCGGACGTTCGCAATGACGCATTTGTAAAAGCACGGTATCCTTGACGGGGAACAGATCCTTCGGCGACACTCGATCAGGAAGCGCGTATGCACAGGGGGCCGCGAGCCTGCGACAGTTTAACGAACTCGAATTGCAAGTGTCGCCCGGCATCGGGCCTCACAGCGGTCGCTCTGTTGGTTTTTCTGTTCGTGAGCCAGTCGGTGGCAGGTCAGTCGACCTCCAACGCGATTTCGGTCACGGTCGGGATTGTCTCACCATCAGCGCTTATCGACGAGCACGACATTTCTCGCCAGGGCCAGATCGCAGTCGAAGGCTTACGGAACGGTCTTGCTGCTGCGGGGATAGATACGCTTCTACTCGAGAATGGAGCGAGCGCCGCCTACAGGCTTGAACCGCGGCTTGAGGTTCGCGGTCGTCGCGTGACGCTCGTTGTCACGGTTTACGAGAGCGAAAGCGAATCCTACGTGGCCGGTGGTGTCGCTCAGGGGCTTTCCGACGTTACACTCGTCGAGACCGCCCGGGAACTCGCCGCTGAGCTTGCTCCGCGGATTCTTCGGGCCGCGGAAATACGGGCGGCAGGTGATCCGCCGCGCCTCCCCGAAACGCTCGTTGATCTCGTGTTTACCGGTCTCGAGGACGGTGTTCGACTTACCCTCGGCGACAACCTCGACATTGGACAGATTCAGGAGGGAGTCGTGCGTGCCCCGTTCTTTCCGGTACCGGTCGGTTCAAGAGTCGAGGTGTATGTCGAGAAAGTCGATCACTATCCCCGGCGTTTCGCGTTTGAAGTCGATTCCACCGAAATGGAAGTCGAAGTGCCCCGGCTCGTTCCCCACCGGACGTGGGAAGCGTCGGCACGGTACCAGCCGCAGCATCTTTTCGCCGGTGGCGCCGGGATTCGTTACTACGTAGTGCCAGGGGAGTACTTCGTCGCTTCAAACGCTTCCGTCGGTATTCGTCCCGACTTTCAAGGCGGTACTGTATCGTTTTACGACTTCGACATTGACCTGCGACTAGGTACGTATCTGTTTCTCCCGGTAACGAGCCTCGTACGCACCGGTATGTCGATCGGGGGAGGAACGCGACTGACGCTCATAGTGCCGTCGAGTGAAGATGGTTCGCAGGCGCCGGCACAGCTTTTTGTCGATCCATTTGTGACGATCGGTAGCGTCTTCGTGGAACTGAACATCCCGCGGTTTTCTCCGTTTCTCGAAATTGACCTTCAATACGGGTTCGATTCCGCAATTTCCTTTCTCGAGCCTGGTTTACGCGGTTACTTCACGGTGGGGGTACACTTTCGATGAAAGTACGCGAACCGGGCCGGACGAGGCTCAAATGTCTCACGAGTATACTTCTGTGCTTTCTTGTGCTGACGCTCCCTGCTACCCGGATCATGGCGCTCGGCGGATCCGAGGCGCGTCAGCAGGGTGGTCCGGCGAGTGAGCCGGGAGATGCCGGTACGGTAGCCGTGGTTCCCGACGAGTTCACCGTAACGGTGTATTACCGGGTGCGCGAAAAGACCGAAGGTCTTGCTGCCTCGGAGATCCGCTCGCTCGTCGATACGCTGATCGGCAGGCTTGCGTCGGTCGACGACGCGCTCGTTTTTCGCCCCGTTCCGCCTGATGTCGAACGTCTTCGCACCTATACCTTCGAACGCGACGCGTACGGCTGGGTCGAAATCGATCTCACCGGCGAGCGCACCGAGTTCAGCGCGCGGGTCCGGGCGTATTCGGTTCTGTCGGCTGCCGCGTCAATGGATGAACTCGTCACGGGTCCGTTCGACGATCAGCTGCGTATTCTTTCGATCATATGGAACCCGCTTGTCGAGCCATTCGAACGCAGCGCAAGACAGATCCTCGAGACTGCTCTTGCCGAACAGCGTACAAGCGTGGTGACGTTCGCTGGAGATCCGGGGACCGTGATCGTCGGAATTACCCAGGAACCGCAACGAATAGGCACCGATGGTCAGCTCGCCTTCGAGCTGCTTATACCTTTTGCGTACGAGTACGAAGCGCGTGGAACGCTCCGCTATCCGCAGAGCGGCGAAGTGTTTCTCGGCGAAGAGGACCAGGTTATCGAGCTCACACAGAGCCGGAAATCACGGTTCTTTTACGATGGATCGCTCTCGAGTCTCGCGTATCCGGACGTCGCAGTCGGGTTTCATCCAGTCAACGACGACGTCTTCGTGCAACTCGGACTCGAGAGTTACATCGGGGGCTTCGTACCGATAGCGGCTTCCGAAGCATCCGGAAGCAACGCGCCGGTGTTCGTGAGCGAGCCTCTGACGAACATTCATCTTCAGGCCGGTCGCCTGTTCCGGGAGAATCATGAGAACGTACGCCCGTTCGTTTCCGCCGGGCTGTTCATGCGATTCGTTCACGGCCCGTACTGGGGACCCGAGTCGCAGTCCCCGGGAGGTGTGCAGCTTCGAACCGGGATAGAAGTGGGAAGCCGGTCGCCGTGGCGTTTTCTCTTTAGTCTGCGCCCCACGCTGTATCTGACGGGTAACGGTGACGAGTTTGCGGTTACCGTCCCGTACTCGTACCGTCGGTTCGAAACGGGTATCAACGCAGGCGAAAAAGGCCTCTCCGCCTTTCTCGACCCCTTCGCATTTTCTCTCGGCGTGCGCTTTCAGCCGCGTCTCGAGGAAGAACGCGAGGAGGCAGATTCATGAGCTTACGCCGAGTCTGTGCGTTTGAGCTTCTGGTCCTACTATGTGTTGGCTTGCTCGCCGCCTGCAGCTACCCGCCATTCGACCGGACGGCCTCAGAGAGCCTTTCCTTTCGCAGGTGGCTTGAACGCTCGGGCGAGCTCGTCGAGCAGTTCGACATACCGGTGTCAGAGGTGGGTTACTTCGGACCCGACTTCGATGCCGGTAGTCTTCGCTACGTCCCGTCCATGGCTGTCACACTCGTAGACGGCAGTCCGACCCTTGCACTCGACTGGGGTGTGCTTGTGGTAGCGAACTGGCCCGATTTTGAGCTTCTCGCGATTGAAGACGGAGCTTTCGAGCGGTCAACCAGTGACTCCCGGGGTTACCGTTTTGCCCGCGACCGGTACAACGCATGGGGCGTGCATCCCTCGATCTATCCCGGCACCGGTGAGAGCGGTGCGATCGCCTACTACGTGCGCACCGACGACAGCGAGCTCGGAACGGTCAATCCGGGTTTCCGGTTCGATGTCGGTCTGTTCACCGGACTGCGCCCCGATGGAACCGTTGGAATCGAGACTGCAGGAGATCCTGTTGTAGGTCTGTCCGACGAGCAGGACGAGCGTATTCTGGCCGTCGGGTTGTCGGCCGGATCCTTCGCGATACTATTTGCTGACGAGTCGGGCGGAGGGGAGAACCCGCCGGTGGGGCTTTCTCTTTTCCAGAGTCACGATCTTGTCAGTTCGCTCGGCGATCCGCCGTTGCCGTTTGCTACGCCGATCGACATTGCCTCATCTCTGCCGCTCGCTACACGTGCCCTTCAGGCGAGCCGTCTGGATGTCGGATCGCTGTTCTTTGAAGTTCAGGCCCCTTCGTTTTACTTCTCAGCTATCGGTGCCGCCGACCCTTTCGGTGTCGGCAGTGGTGGCGATCCGGGTGTCATTGCGGCGAGCTTCCCGGCTGGCGACGATGAGTACCGGACGCTTCTTTCCGGGATTGAGCTGGACGCGGCCGAAATAAACGAATCTGTCGATGTCCAGGGCGGACCGGGCAGGGCGCGTATCGAGAGTTTCCTTTCCGACAGGCTCATTTCCGCACGTGAACGCAGCAGCTTCGAGGTGTACGAATTCGAAGATCTGAGCCGTCCGCATGTTCGCAGGTCAGCTGGATCCGTGCACCACATAATCTCGCTGCCCTCAAACTTCGCCGAGCTTGTCGATTCAGCGGAGCTGCCCGACGGAAATGAATCGTTTGTCAGTTACTTTACCGCCGCACGGCCGGTCGAGACTGCCGACGGGTCGTTGTATATACGCGTTTCGGTGTACGCGGTCGCGTCGGAGGCGTTCGAGAATGGGAATTAGGAGATTTCTGCCCACCGTGTTCGCGGCAATCACGGTGCTCTCGCTTGTGTCGTGCGGGCCTCTGTTTACCGATTACGCGCTTCCACCTATGAGCGAACGAATCGAGCGGGTCACGAACCTCGATGCAGTATTCGG
>SKXQ01000159.1 GCA_007128315.1 Spirochaetaceae bacterium
CGTTGATAACTGAGCCCTGCACCGCTGATCAGACCATACTGAAAGCCAAGGGCCTCGGGAAAACGATCCCTGTTCAGTTCCGGTGATGAATGTGACGGTACTTGATCGGCCATCAGTCCGGTAACGAGCGTGAACAGTATTACAGCGGTCAGCAGAAGAACGTGCGCTCTCAGTTTCATTATGTATCCCTCATTACTCTGAAACACCTCAGAATATCACAAAGATACACGAGTTTCACGATGACCAGATATTTCGTGAAAACTGGTAATATCCGGGCGAGTCATGGATTCGCGCACATAAGAAACCGCTTTTCGGTACGTCATGTGACGGAAGGTCGTATTTTTTACTATAATCCGTTTCGATATGAGTATTCCGAAACAGCTGAAGCCCCGACTCATCTGTAAAAGCTCTTCGGAGTATTTTCCCGTAGAGACCTACCGCTTTCAGGGTAGCGATGGTGGTCTGCTCGATATCGAGTATGAGGCGATATTTCCGAAAGATAAAATCGTGAAGCGGCCCCCCGGTATGTGGCGGTATCGGGAAGCACTGCCCTTTCCGGTCGAAGCGGAGCCAGTCAGCTTTGGTGAAGGATTCACACCCATGCCTCGCGTGAACGTCCACGGTCACGGGATCTTTCTCAAACAGGAACAACTCTTCCCAAGCGGTTCTTATAAGGACCGGGGAGCAACGCTACTCGTAAGTCACGCGAAACGGATTGGTGTACAACACTGCGTCGAAGACTCATCCGGCAACGCAGGCTCCGCTATTGCTGCCTATTGTGCTCGGGCCGGTATCACATGCGATATTTACCTCCCCGCCAGTACATCACCAGCCAA
The DNA here is from genome assembly GCA_007128315.1 of Spirochaetaceae bacterium. Taxonomy (GTDB): domain Bacteria; phylum Spirochaetota; class Spirochaetia; order DSM-27196; family SKKC01; genus SKKC01. Next base: position 837 of record SKXQ01000159.1, read on the forward strand.
AATCGCTCAGATCAGCGCGTACGGCGCCCGGCTCAGGTTAATCCCGGGAAGCAGGGAAGCAACCGCTGACGCTGTCATGAACGCGGCGACATCATCCTATTACGCAAGTCACGTATGGAACCCGTTTTTCTTTCACGGAACAAAGACATTTGCCTATGAAATCTGGGAACAGCTTGGATTCCGAGCCCCCGATGCAGTCGTTCTCCCTGTCGGAAACGGCACTCTTCTCATTGGAACAGCTATCGGCTTCGAGGAGCTTCTCAAGGCTGGTGAAATCGAAAAACTCCCGAAAATATTCGGTGTTCAGGCGGAACTATGCGCACCGCTTCTTGGAAGCGAACCGTCCAAGACTGACCGGATAGAGGTCACTCCATCGCAGCAGACGATTGCCGAAGGAATCGCTGTTGCGAGACCGCCACGTGGTCAACAGATCCTCGAAGTACTGCGGCGGTGTAATGGTCGCGTGCTTTGCGTAGGTGAAAACGAAATCATAGCATCGCTGCGCCACATGTGCCGTCAGGGATTCTTTATCGAACCGACGTCAGCCGCGACGCTCGCCGCAATACCGAAGGTCTTTCGTGACAAGGCGTGGCAGTCCGAATACCGCGAGCCCATTGTAGTATCCCTCTGTTCCGGGCACGGACTGAAAGCGTCCGAGAAAGTCGCAGAGATCAGCCAGACACGACCGGTTTAGACCGCAAATGCAGCGGCTGTCTCCGCTCCTATCCCTGCATTCTCCCGGATGAGCTCGCACTCAGCATCTACGGTACGCCCGTCAGACTTGATTATCAGGTCTGACCATTCTGAAGCAACGTGCCGGGTCAGATCGTCGCGCAGTGGATGACTCTGATCATCAAAACTTCGCGCTGCCGAGGTAAGCCACGCATAGAGATCCTCGTTCTTAATACTGAAGTCACTCGCAATTCGAGAGACAATCAGCATTCCTCCGCTCAATCCAAGTCGCCACAGATAATGCATTGCGTCAGCGCACTCTTTCGGAGTTCCGAGCTTCTGCTCGAGTATGATACCCGTTTCGCGTACGAAGTGATGAGGGAGAATACTGCTACAGTACCCGATGACCGGAACTCCGTAGTTCAGGAATCCGTTCAGGCTTTCGCGGGCGTCATCAAATGCCGATGGACCGCTGCAGATCACTGCTACCGTGTTCCGGGACAATTCGTGCGCGATCGACGACGCTGTACGAACGGATCCGGCCGAACGCCGGTTTAACGGGTGTCTGGTCGCACCGTTTACCGTCGTCGTCGCAAGCACTCGTATTCCTGCAAGCTCGGCGATAACCATGCCGAGTGAAACATCGACGATCGCATCGCCCCTGGATGCAATAAGCGCCGGAAGTTGATGCCGGGAAGCGACTGTCAGTGCGTTAATCCCGGCGAGTGCACCGACGTCTTCGACAGACAGTCCGACACAAATCTGTCCGTGCTGAATCGCCGAGAACGCCGGAGTGGCCCCGTTAAGACGAACCGTTCCCGCTGCCCGTTCGAGAGCCTCAATCGCGCGATCGACAGGAACTCTCGTGATAACGTTGGAGACATCGATGAGTACGACCGGCTGTCCATCTTCGATCGCGTGCTGCACCTCCTCACTCGGGCTCACAAACTCGTGTAACTTCTGTTTAAGGAATGCGCGGGTAATCGTGTTCACACCGACGCCGTCCCCGCGGATGTGGAACGCATGGGTCAGTGTAACACCGTCGGTGCTCCGCGACCACTCCACGATGCATCTAAAATTTACTGTCCGCAACCGTGGTGTTGATCAAGCTATATCTGATTTCATCCGGTCTTCCGGATGAACCAGCCAGGGTCGTCGCCAGGCTATTCAATTGATTTCAGCATAAAAAAAAGCCTGGCGACGACCTACTCTCCCACCAAAGGCAGTACCATCGGCGCAGGAGGGCTTAACTTCCGTGTTCGGAATGGGAACGGGTGGGACCCCTCCGCTATGAGTCACCAGGCTTATAAAATAATCATAAGCAAAAACTGTTGGCTTCAAACGCTTCTGCAAGCGATGAAGTCGCACATGCTATATACAGACGGATCGATGTGATCCGATGCGGTATGCACGGGAAGGTGGCCGCACAGCGGTGTGAACAACGGTTATTTTCAAGTACACGCGGTACTCGTTGTCCGGTAGCTGTGCGGAAATCAGGAAGTGCTCTTGTTCCAAAAGCGGATGTTTTCGTTCTGTAAAAAGTGTTTCGTTATTACGAGGCTTCGCAATGTTTGTGTTTCTTTACCGTAGAGCAGCATATCATGAAAGATATGGTCAAGCCTCACGGAAATTAGTACTGGTCGGCTTAACATGTTACCATGCGTAGACCTCCAGCCTATCAACCAGATCATCTCTCTGGATCCTTTAGTCTCCTTGAAGGAGAAGGGATGGCTCATCTTGAGGAAGGCTTCCCACTTAGATGCCTTCAGCGGTTATCCCGTCCAAACGTAGCTACCCAGCACTTGCCGTTGGCACGACAACTGGTACACCAGCGGTTTGTCCACTCCGGTCCTCTCGTACTAAGAG
>SKXQ01000035.1 GCA_007128315.1 Spirochaetaceae bacterium
GTAGTGAATGCGTTCTATATTGGTGCGATCGATGCCCTGAACGAGATCCGCACAATACTCGGTCAGGTAGTCGATCCCCGTGAACGCGAACGTGTTGTCAGAAGCTATCACAATCTATTCTTCGACGATCAAACGGACTTGTTTGTGGATGCTGAGAACTCGAACCATTCATCACTCCATGCCAATATCCTGCCGCTGTATTTTGGATTAGCTCCGCAACCATCTCATGCCGGAATCTGTCAACTCATACGAAATAAAGGCTTTGCATGCGGGGTGTACATGTCCCACTTTCTGCTGAAAGGCCTGGCACGGATTGGTGAGTATGGGCTGGTTTATGAAATGCTGGTACAGGATTCCGAACGGTCGTGGTTAAACATGGTTCGCGAAGGAGCGACAACCTGTTTCGAAGCCTGGGGTAAGGATCAGAAGTGGAATACGAGTCTCTGTCACCCATGGGCAAGCGCTCCCATTAGTGTTCTGATCGAGGATCTGATAGGAGTAAAGCCTGCTGAACCCGGATGGACGAAAGTCTCCTTTTGCCCCGGATTGTCGGCTCAACTCGACTATCTCAAGCTGGCATTTCCGACCGCATGTGGGACAATTCGGGTTCTTTACCAGTCCGGCGTCTGGGACATTACGCTTCCCGAAAATGTCAGCCTTTCTTCTGACTCCATAGTCTAGCAAGGAAGCGAAATCGATACCGGAAGCGGTCGTTACGAAAGAAGCTCTGATATTTCGCGCATCTGCTGCCCGTTCAGTGGTCCCTTCTGGAGAGCTCCCGCGTTCTCTTCTGCCTGCTTCACGGTGCGAATACCGGGAATGGGGAAGGTGCGATCGCTTCGCGCGAGCAGCCACGCAAGCGCTCCCTGAACAAGCGAACGACCGTTCGAAGTCAGGATCTCGCGGATCGAATCAAGGCGATCCATGAACTCCTGTGATGGGCGTCCGTTCTCGAAGTAGCGCATCCATGCAGGAGCATGCACACCGCGGACATCGTTTTCGGGTAACTTGCTCTCGCGTGTATACTTGCCCGAAAGCAGCCCCATCGCGAGGGGGCCGCGGTTGAGCCCTGCAAGGTCAAGCTCGTCGCACAGCGCAACCATGGGTGCATTGTCGTGGAGCACATTCAACTGGAACTGTACCGCCGCGCAATGGCTGCCCTTCGCGAACGCGCGTACCCGCTCAGTGTCGTCAGTACTCCAGCCGTAGGCACGGATCTTCCCTTCCTCTACGAGAGAGTCGAGCGTCTGGAGTATCTCGCCGACATCTTCAGTCGGATAGCTGCCGTTGTGGAACTGGTAAAGGTCGATGTAGTCAGTCTTCAACCGTCGAAGCGACTGTTCACACGCTTCGCGAATGTCGTCGGGGCCGGCGCCTTCACCCGTGATTTCTTTTGTTTCTTCGTTGAATATGCTCCAGAATTTGGTGGCGATCACGACCTTCTCACGTTTGCCTGCAAGCGCGTTTCCGAGTACCCGTTCGCTGTGTCCTGCGCCGTAGATATTCGCCGTATCAAAGAGCGAGATGCCGTGTTCGATCGCGGCATGAATGGCTGCTTCGGATTCATTATCGTCTACTTCTCCCCATCCCACAGGTTTCCCGTCCCGGTACAGGACGCCACCTATCGCCCAGCAACCCATACCAAGGGCGCTTGTTTCTATGTTTGATCGTCCCATTATTCGCTTCATATGATTCCCCCCCGCCCGAATGCGGTACGTTCTGCACGGTACGGGACCATCTTCTCACGGTCATTTCCGACTGACAAGAACCAGTCTACTCTGCGGGACACGTAACGAAATGATCGCCTACCCGCGAGCTTCCCTCACTATAGCAACACCGTAGACCGGCAGATTCAATGTGCCTGCACACGATTCGCCGGTATCCACCAGGGTGAAGTTTCGGCCACCGGGCAGTGTCACGGTCACGGCGTCGGGCGTGTAGTTCTGAACAAAGTAGTACCGGTACGACGCGTTCTCGCGAAGACCAACCGCGACGCCGGCGGGGAGCTGCCCGTCAAAGTTTGGCGCGAGGCCCGCACGCGAAGTGAGCGCGCGGTAGAACGCCCCGAGATCCGCCTCACGATGCCGCGCAGCGAGATACCACGCCTCGCCTGCCCCAGACTCGTGCCTCGTCAGCGCGGGAAAATCGCGGTACATCCCGTCGCGATAGCGGGCTACGACCTCGGCGCCTTCCGTGTGCACGCGATCGCAGAGCTCGGCAACCGTAAACCCGCCGTCGAGACCGAGGGTGTTATCCGGCTCGAAGCTGCAGCTCCGGGTTTCACCGACCGGAAGCGCGTCAATCTCCTCGCTCCAGATCCCGAGGGTTTTGCGAAGCGGTCCGGGGAAGCCGCCGAGGAAGCACAGATCGGTTTCATTCACAATTCCGGACCAGTACGTAGCGACGAAGGTGCCGCCATCCCGCACAAATGCATCAATCCGCTCGGCGAAGGCAGGTTTGAGCATATACGCCATAGGCGCGATTACCAGCCGGTATCCGTCAAGCGGCATGGTCTGGTCAATTACGTCTGTCGGAATGTTGAGTTTCCACAGCTGCCGGTAGTGAGTAATGACAGTCTCAAGGTAGGCGGTCCGTCCGTCGTTTCGGGGGCCCTGCGCGGTCTCGATCGCCCAGCGGTTCTCCCAGTCGTAGACGACTGCGACCCGGGCGGGAACCCTGCTTCCGGCAACTTCGGAGATCGATTCGAGCAGCGAACCGAGATCCGCCACTTCCCCGAACACACGGGTGTGCTCGTGACCGACATGGTCCACAACCGCGCCGTGGAACTTCTCCCACGCGCCGCGACTCTTGCGCCACTGGAAGTACTCGATCGCATCGGCACCGTGGGCGACCGCGTGCATGCTCGAAAGCACGTGCATGCCCGGCTCCTTGCGTTTGCCGACCTGCTGCCAGTTCGTCATGCTCGGGGTGCTTTCCATGAGCATGAACGGCTTTCCTCCTTTTACCGACCGTGTCAGATCGTGCATGAAGGCGACGTCGGCGGCGCGTTCGTAGTCGCGAAGGTCGGCTGCAGACGTGGCTCCCTCGGTGTCGTCGTCAGCTCCGGCAGCCGCCCTGCTACCCGGTCCGGCACCGGTAATCCCGTCACCCGGGGCTTCTCCCGGGCGCTCGGAGGGGGTGTGCCAGCGCGGATAGCTGTCCCACGAGGCGACGTCAATGAGCTCCGCGAAGCGGAAATAGTCGAGCACGGGATAGTTCTCCATGAAGTTCGTGGTAACCGGAATATCCGGGGTTATCCGTCGCAGCGGTTCCACTTCGTGGCGCATGAAGTCAACTGTCTGGTGCGTCACGAAGCGCTTCCAGTCGAGCACAAGCCCGTGTACGGCGCGTTCGCCATGCGGCGCGGGGGA
>SKXQ01000028.1 GCA_007128315.1 Spirochaetaceae bacterium
CGAGACCTTCTTCGGGCTGCCGGATGTGCAGTTTTCCCACAGCCCGGTGGACAAGCAGGCGCTTCGCCAGCGCGTGTCACGCGAAACGCCCTTTTTGCTTGATTATGTGTAAGGGCCGCTACTGCCGTTCGTATATGCGAATGTAGTCAACAACCATCTCCTGCGGAAACCCGGTTGTCTCGTCCGGATATCCCGGCCACAACCCACCCACCGCGACATTCAGAAGCAGGTAAAACGGCTGATTGAATACCCATCGCCCACCGTGGAGTTCTTCGACCTGTTGCGCAGTCACCGAGTGATACACCGTATCATTAATCAGCCAGATGATGATGTCCTCGTCCCAGATGATGCTGTAGGTATGAAACTGCTCGGCCAGATTTGTCTCGAGAGTGGCCGAAGCGCCTATACCCCCGATACCTGAGTATCCTGGCCCGTGAATGGTACCGTGCACCGTGTAGGGTTCATGACCGAGAAACTCCATGATATCGATCTCTCCGGTTTCCGGCCAGCCAACTTCGCGATGGTTGCTTCCGAGCATCCAGATAGCAGGCCAGAGTCCCTGACCGATCGGCATTTTCGCGCGCACGTCTATGCGGCCGAACTGCACCTCCATGGTGCCTTCGGTGATCATGCGGGCAGACGTGTACGGATACGTGCCGAACTGGTCCCGTCGTTCGTCCTCGAGTGCACGGATCACGAGCGCGTTGTCGCGAATGAACGCGTTCTGCTCCTCGTCGGTGTAGAACTGTCGTTCGGCGTTTCCCCAGCCCGGTATACCCCGGGTATGCCCGTTACCGATCTCGAAGATCCACAGGTCACGGTCTATCTCCGGACCGGAAAACTCTTCTGACCAGCTGAGCTGCCAGTCTGCATTCACGAACTCCGCGATATCCGCTTCGCTCAGCGAAAGGTCGCGCTGACCAACTGGAACGAGTGCGACATCGCTTAGGTACACGGTACCCGGGATTTTTCCAAGCTCGAACTCGAAGCGGCCCTGCGGATCGCTTTCATGTGTCATGATAAAGCGAAAGCTGTAGCGTTCAGGGCTGTCGGTAAGTGCCACCATGGTCCCACCCGCGTCTCCGCCCTCGCCGGGGTTATACGGCGCCCATCCGCGCCCGGCGGAGCCACCGATTTTCACTTCGATCTCGCGAGATCTGTCGGCCCAGGCAAGAAAGCGTACCTCGTACTCCATTCCCTGAAGGATCTCTACGGGCGCCTGCAGAAGCTGTACCGACCAGGTATTCGGTCCGCCGAGATTCACGTCGACCTGCAGGTGCGACCCGTCGTGACTCATGTGGCTGCGGGCGCCGTCGAAGTTCAGCAGGTACCAGCCTCCTGCGGTGTTCACAGCCCCGTCTGCAGGAATCTCTCCTGGTTCGGTTTCAACCACGGTAAAACGTGGGTCGGAGATCAGGCTGCCGGCGAATGGTGCTTCCGGTTGCCCTTGTGGCTCGGCTGTGGTGCAGCCTATTGTCATAATTACCACAAGTAAGAGTATCAGTCGCTGTATCATCGGTCAGGCTCCTTGTGTGTGTTGCGCAGGGTCGAGGATGCAGGTGGTCAGTGAATGTGCGGTGGTCGGAGTCGCGAGCGTGGCGTCGGCAACGTCGGTGGTCACACGAACACACACGTCGCTGTCGGTCGCGTTGCATATCACCACGACCCTGGTTCCGTCGGGATTCTCGAAGGCCGCGATGTCAAGGTCGGAGAAAGCTCCCTGCACATCCGTATGCAGACACACCGCACCGGGTTTTACGTAGCGGCTGAAGTGCCCGATTGCTGCATACGAAGGCTGGTAGTACATCGTGTCTGTATCCGTATCCGCAATGAGCGGTGCGTCACAAAAATTTCCGACGTGGTTCGGACCGCCTTGAAGATCAAGAATCATGTTCCAGTCGAGCCAGCGCGTAACTCCGGCGTTCATGTCGTGGATCATATTTCGTGCGTAGCGCTCCGCCCTGTCCCACTGCCCAAGCTTTACCCCGCCCTCGATGCATCCCTCGGAAAAGATAATCTCGAGATCCGGATGGGCAGCCTTTACTGCCTCTATCTGATCGAAGTGTCCTTTGGCGTACCAGTGTATGGCAGCACCGGTGACATAGCGGGCGGTTTCGGGGTTGCTCATGATCGCTTCGACTCTCTCGGCCAGCAGATCACGGTTGTGATCCCAGCAATACACGGCGATATCCGACAGTCCCTGTTTCTCGAGTTCCGGCCCGAGATAGTCCCGAATAAAGAGTGCTTCTTCTTCTGAGGTATACCTGCAGCTGTCCCAGGTCTGCGTCGCTTCCGGCTCGTTCTGAACGGTAACGCCAAAGACATGAAAGCCCTTATCCTGCAGTTCGCGGATGTAGCGACAGAAATACTTCGCCCACGCGTCACGGTACTCCGGCTTCAGGGAGCCGCCGTTATTCATGGAGTTATTTGTCTTCATCCAGGCCGGAGGGCTCCAGGGAGACAGCAGGAGCGGAATCAATTCTCTCCGGTACTGTTGAGCGGCTGCCATAAAGGGCCAGAGGTACTTCGGCTCCTGTTCACAGAAGAAGGACCAGAGTTTGGTGTCGCCCGGGGTTTCCACCGCCGAGTAGTTTCCGAGCGAAAAATCACAGCTGTTCATGTGAGTCCGGCCAAGGGTATACCCGAGGCCCTTCTTGGGGCAGAAACACGCCTCGAGCACCTCCTGTTGCCGCTCGGCAGACAGAAGGCTCCAGACCCAGGCTGCCGACTCGGTGAATGCGCCTCCGAAGCCGCGGACAGGATCGGACCGGCGGGCGTTCCCGAGGCGGACGTGCACGGCTGTGGCCGCGGCACTGTCCGGTGAAGGCAGAATCTGTTCCCAGCGGGCACCGGATCTGTCGGGACAGGTTTGAACTATACGATGACTCATGATCCGTTCCCCAGGATTATCTCGATTTCCCTGATACCACCGTCACGCATCTGATCTGCGTACGGAGGCGACAAGGTTCCACCGTTGATCTCGACCCGCTGTCCGCGTTCGCGGAGAGTCAGCATCATGCGAGCGGGTTGCACGGTGCTGCCTGGCACCGCTGATTCACCGCCTGTGTGTACGTAGGTTACGAGCGTCTGGTGCATGAGGCGGCAGCTGACCCGGCCAGATTCACCGAACAGTTCGGCAGGAATAAAAGGTCTGAATGTTGCGTACAGACTACCGTTGTCGTTCCTGAACGGTCTGTCGCCAAAGAACATCAGAAGCCAGATACTGATAAACTCGGCAGTTGAACCCGACAGTCGGGCCACGAATCCGCGACCATGAAGTGAA
>SKXQ01000158.1 GCA_007128315.1 Spirochaetaceae bacterium
ACATTGACACGTGTAACGGACGCGACATATATCATGGTAGTTATGAATAAAAATATCGTTCTGATTGGACTGCTGGTTTTCACTACGCTGGTGTTAACGGTTTCGTGCGAAACAGGAACCGGGCCGGCGACTACTGCGGCTGTCTCCATCGAGGACGTGTTAACGAGTGCCACCGTGGACACGTTCACGTTTCCGGCATCGCTCACCGGACAGGGCGTGAGCGCAAGCTCAATGGCAGCGTCCAGCCTGACTGAGTACACTCCGGGAACAGATGGAGCGATACGATCTACCAGTCTCGAAAGCCTGCTCCTTTTTGTAGACAATGAAGTCTCAACAGCGTTCTACGAGGCGCTACGGGAAGCAGTCCTGGCAGAATCGGCACAGAATGGCGTCGCGTTTGATACAGCCATCAATCTGGGTCAAGCCGTTTTTTTCGGCTCCATGGACGGCTTACCGGCACGCATTCGCGTCGATACCCCATCGACCGACGAAATACGAATCGTCTCGCGCATAACCTTTCCCGATTCATCACCTTCGACGAATGGAGAACCCTGGCCAGGAATGCCTGCCGTTGCCGACGTGCTGGTTGTCATTACGCTGGAGGCGGATGTAGTAGAATCCATTGCTGTCACCGGTCATTACCGGTCGACACATTCTGCACCAACCGAGGATCCGGTGGTTGGATACGAGGAATATCAGTTCTTCTCCGTCTTTGAGCGAAACGGGACCGTGAAGACCGGCTTTTTCTTTGACGGTGAACATTTAAGCCCGTCGAATCGGGGCGGGTACGCGTTTGCGGGACAACCCACCATGACTGGCCCTGGCGCGCGTGATTTCATCTATCTTGCGTGGACCGGTGACGAAGACTACGAAGGTCGTTTTCAGAGTATCTCGATTGGCCATGCAGATGATGAATCGGCCGCAGTGCAGTTTCTGTTCTATGACCCACCGGAAGATGGTTCAGAATCACCATTCGACGATTACCGTGGCGATACGGAGTTTCTGACGCGCGAAAACGGGCTCATACAACAGATCGTGATTGGCGACGACAACGAGCCGTTCGGTGACCGGGGACCTGCGTTTGACATGATAATGGCGGACGGTTCGGAGTTACCGGTCCGTTCCCGGTATTTGCTGCAGGGACTCGTCCCACGCGACGGAAAATCCGTGTTCGTTGACGGAGCTATCCCAGACGCCAGCGACCTGGACGATGGTGACTATGAGCCGCCCAGTGTTTTCGTTCTATCCGATAGTGAGGATGAGAGCGACCCCAACGACAACATTGAGTTCGAACAATTCACCTTCTGGGACTTCGACGAAAGCACATCGAGACAATCCGTCGGGCTCGTGTATTATCCGGAAGAGCCTTTGTCGGACGGGCCCTCAGATTCGGACTTCACGTTTCCGTTCGCCGATCTCGTGGCTACCCTTACCAGCCGGTTAGTGGACGTGTACGACGACCTTGTCGGGGGACCGAGCGCAGACTGGTACGTCACGTTCATGCAGGTTTTCCCCGATCTTCCAGACGACCCGCTGTTTGCCGATTAGTTTCTATGGCGGCTTATGCCCGCTCAAGCCTGCCGGTACCGGAAAACTGCAGGCGTTATCCAGGTTTGCCTGTCCTTCGCCGTTCTTTCCAATCAAACCTCCGCTTCTACGCGTATATACGAGTAGAGGCGGATGATTGGCAAAACACAGCTACGACAACCTGAAACCTACACACGACGAGTTTTTTCGCTTTCTGACCGAAAGCCCTGCGGTCAGACGCGACTTGGTTCGTGTATGCTTCCCGGATCTTGCCGCAGTAATTGATCGCGGGGCGCTCACCGTTGTGCCGGGCGAGTTCTCCGATGGGAAACGGGCGGACCTGTTGCTCTCGGCGGTGGAATCCCGGGGCGCTGAACGCGACCGGGATTCCGAGCACCTGCTGTACTTCCTCGTTGAACATAAGGCCCGTCCGGAGCGAATGGTTGCGGTGCAGCTTTTGAGTTACGCGGCAGCGATCCTTGAGCAGCACAGACGAAGCCCGCGAGTTCGCGGTGCTTCGCGGCGCGACCATCTGCCCCGGCTGCATATAGCTGTGTTGTATCACGGGGTGGCTCCATGGCGTGTTCCGGAGCGACTGTCGGCCCTGCAGGGCTACGACGGGTCGGGTACCACAGAGCCAGCTGTCGAGCTCAGGTATAAACTCATCGATCTGAGCAGGATAGCTCTGGATCGGAAGCGGCTGAGCGCGGAGGCGTTGGCCGGTTTTATAGTCATGAGGTCTGTGCTCAGACGGCTCGGAGAATCGCAACTGCGCCTGGTGCGGGACGTCATCTTTGATTCCGGATTGGAGAATCACTGGACGGTGCGCGTGTTGCGGTACCTCTTTTCACACCTGCACGCGGAAACGACGCAGAAAGCACTCCCGTTGTTTCGTGAAAGGCAGTATACTTTTGAACAGGAGCAGATCATGTATTCGATTACGGACTATCTGATCGATCAGGGACTTGAGAAAGGCATCGAAAGAGGCCAGCGCCAGGCGCAGGTCACCATTGCCAAACGTATGCTCGCAAAGGGCATGGATGTTCAGACCGTGTGCGAAACAACCGAGCTTTCAGAGGCTGAGGTACGCTCGATTCAGCAGACAGGCGATGCTCCGAAGGAAGAAGGCCCATCGCGGTAAAAGCGGGAATCATCATCCAGCAATGCTGTAGCGTGTGCTGCGGGTGGCGCTTTCCCAACTTTCTCTCCAATCAAACTTCAGCTTCTGCCTGTATATACCCGTAGAGGCGAATGTTTGGCAAAACACACCTACGACAACCTGAAACCTACCCACGACGAGTTCTTTCGCTTTCTGACCGAGAGCCCTGCGGTGAGAAAAGATCTTGTCGGTGTGTGCTTCCCGGACCTTGCACCTGAACTCGGGGCGCTCACCGTTGTGCCGGGCGAGTTCTCAGGCGGCAAGCGAGCCGATCTGTTGCTTTCGGCGATGGATTCCGGGGGCGCTGAATACGGCCGGGAGTCCGAACACCTGCTGTACTTCCTTGTTGAACACAAGGCACGTCCGGAACGAATGGTTGCGGTGCAGCTTTTAGGCTATGCGGCGGCGATCCTTGAGCGGCATCGGGGGCCTGCGCGAGGCCGCGGTGCTTCACCGCGTTCTCCCCTGCCTAGGAGCCTGTCGGACTTGATGTCATGTGTGGTGGCACGTGATGTTCAGAAGCGGGAGAGAAGTAAGGCTTAGGAGCACTATTCGATGAAA
>SKXQ01000025.1 GCA_007128315.1 Spirochaetaceae bacterium
GCCGCTTCGGCGCGTGCCGCAAGCGCTCCAGCTGTACCGTCTGCAGAGTCTATCAGAACGTCTGAAAGAACAACATTGCGTACAGTTGCGTTCGTTATCCGCTCAAAAAGTCCGGCCCTTGCTTCGGGCCGTGCTTCAATTACGAGATCCGAAATCGTAAATCCCTGACCGTCAAACGTTCTGTCTTCAAAGCGAGAAATCGGAGTAAAACCACCATTAGAATTCCACTCACCTGTAACCGAAGCGTCGATATCTCTGACCAGAACCACGTCCGGGTCTAGTTCGTCCACAGGAATGACCTGTAGCTGGTAGACGTTGGCGATAGACAACGGTCGGTCGACACCGGCGCCGTGCACAATCGATGTACCGTAGTAGCAGATCGGGCGCTCGTGAGGAGCTTCCGGCGACGCGGTATCATCTTTGGCCGCGTGTACCGCTGTGGCATCGCCATTTCGGGACGCGCTGATCTCGCAGGACAGGACGCGACTTCGCAGCGGCAGATACAGCCGGTAGCGACGTTCGAAACCGTCGAATCGGACACGATTGTTCAGCGCGTCGAGCTTTTCCCGCACCCGCATAATCAGCGGACGAATCACCGTCGCGAGCAGCAGAAAGAGCAGCAGGGTGCCACCAAAAATGAACATCATGATCCGGGCCAGGCCGGTATTGGTCATGAACATCAGTACGAGCGCACCGCTGAGCATGGCGACGGACTGCATCATCATAAGAAAACCCATGCGCACGAACATGCGAACGGTCGTCACGTCGGAGGTGGCACGCACGAGCACCAGAGCTGCCGCTATGAGACAAAATCCTGCGGCAGGTGCGGAACCCGGTTGAGATAGCGGATGTGCACTTCGCGTGCCGGTCCAAGATCCAGTCGGGTAATGGCGGTATTGAAATGGTGGATCGTCAGTTCCGCCCCGGGCAGTCGCCCGAATATTGCTTTCAGGAGGGCCTCCATAAAACCGGCGTGGCTCACGACCGCGACAGGGCCCTGTACGCCTTCGTCCGCCCATTGCCAGAGCCTCCGGGAAACACGGATGGCCCGGCCCTGGCAGGTTGGCCAGTCCTCCTCGCCCGCCTCCGAATCCCACCAGCCGGTATCCCGTACCTCGTCGCTGATCACGACGTTCGGAAACTCCGCCTTGATCTCGCTCCGCGTCATACCGGGATATCCGACGATACCACGTCCGTCACGGTGGTCAAGAAAGATCCCACCGCTTTCGTGCAGGTCAACCCAGATCTCCGGGCGGACACCAACCGCGTCGCTGACAGCAGTTGCGGTCTCAAGCGAGCGATGCATCGCGCTGCAGTAGAGTCTGGTGATGCCGTAGCCCTGCACCGTCTCGACGCTCGTCTCTTCGGGATCCCGACCATAAATCTGCTCGGGGTGGGGTTCAGTCGCAAGGTGGTGCCCGAGGCGCGCGGCCTGCTTCTGTCCAAGCCCGGTCAGGTGCGGATCGCAGACACGCTGAGACTGATCGGGCAGCGCATTGTTTACTGACTGTGCGTGACGAATTATATAGAGTTCCATGACATATCCTTGTACGATTTTGCGCGATGCAGTGATTATATCTGGCATATCTGTCGGATGCTATGTGCGGAACCGTACAGACCGGACAGGCGAACACCAATAGGCTTTGATCAAAGGAGGATCATATGAGTCTTATAAGCTTATTGGTCGCAGTCATTCTCGTTATTGTTATCGTCTCTATTCTCTGACGTCAGGGGATACTCTCCATGCTCGAGCTACGAGGAATCTGTAAGCGGTTTCCGGGTCAACCGGATGCGGCTCTGTCCGGTGTTTCATGTACTGTCAATAAGGGAGAATCCGTTGCGCTGGTAGGAGAAAACGGTGCCGGTAAAAGCACACTGGTCAGAATCCTGTCACAAATTCTGCGGCAGGATGCAGGAACGGTCTTTCTTGACTCGGTGGACGTCCTTCAGAACCCGGAGTACATGAAACACAGAACCGCTACGCTTTTCTCCGGCGAGAGCTCACTGTATGACCGTCTGACCGCCAGAGAAAACATCGTCTATCATGCCCGCCTGAACGGAATCAGAAAATCGCACTATGAACATCATCTCGCCGCTCTCATCGAGGAGCTCTCGCTGTCCCGATACATCGACGACCGGGTATCAACCTTCTCGCGAGGCATGAAACAGCGTACAGCGATTGCACGAACACTGATCACGAATCCGGAGTTCGTCATCCTTGACGAGCCTTCCTCCGGCCTGGACATTATCGCCATTGAATCAGTGAAAGCGATTATCTCCCGGCTTGGAATGGACGGCAAGACTATCCTTTTTTCGAGCCACTCCCTTGATGAGATACTCTGTGCACAAAGAGTCATTATTCTGCACGCCGGTCGGATCGTGTGTGATTCCCCGGTAGACCGCTTTCTCCCCGGCCGGGGAGAAGACATACCTGCGTACCTGAGAGACTGAATGAAGCTGCTGATTCTTCTGAAAAAAGAGTTGATCGACCAGATCCGCGACAGGCGAATGATCCTGGCAGCACTGTTCATGCCTGCCATTATAGTACCCCTGCTTCTCGTGTTCATGACCCTTGAACCATCGATGGGAGAAACCCGATCCCCGGTTCGCGTCGCGATCGATGCGGGATCTGTCGGTCTCCAGGAGATAGTCAGGACATCGTTCACGGATCCCCGGTTCATACTGTCGGACGTTCCCACAGAGGTCGTTCGCGATGGTCGTGCCGACGTCGGCTTAGAGTCGCTCCCGACTGACGGCGAGACGGCCTCGTTTGCGCTTCACTATGATCCTGCACGAAGGGTTTCCGAGCTCGCGTATACCCGAGTCCATTCCGTACTTCAAACACACTTCGCTGGTGCCGAGCGCCGAACAGATGCACGGTCGATACGAGCGGCACCAATCAGAAGTGAATTGGAGAACAGCTCCCTGCTCACGCTGTCGCTTCTTCTACCGGTATTTCTCATGGTTTTCTCTGCATCTACAACCATGTCAAGTGCAGTAGACCTGAGCGCCGGCGAGAAAGAGCGTTCGACAATCGAGACCCTTTTGAGCACAAACATCTCCCGAAGTGACATTGTCGCCGGGAAGATACTCGCTGCCTTCGTAGTGGGCATTACCGCGGTGGCAGCATTGCTGACTGGAATGATCATCAGCTCGTGGTTCTTCCCCGGTATCACCGGAGGCGTTTCGCTGCTCGGTGTTGTCGGTCTTCCGTCAATATTCCTGATCGGAGTACATATGATTGTCTGCGTGCTCCTGTTCGCGTCACTCGGTATGGCGACAGGTCTGTACGCGAAATCGGTCAAGGAAGGCACCGTACTCACGCTCCCGGTTATTGTGCTCGCTTCGGCTCTGTCGAGCGGTCTCATCGGTGGTGACCCGTATGTGTTCGACCCCTTTCTGCTGGCGATACCGATAGCCAATGCTTCCTTTGTAATCCGGTCGATACTTTACGGCAGCCCTGACTACAGCGCCTTTATGCAGTCAGTGGCCGTCAACTCAGTCTGCGCAGCAGTGTTCTTTTTCGCGAGCTCGTACCTCATGAACAGGGAAGCCGTCATCAGCAGAAGCTGACCCCCGCGATGCGGGTCACGGTCGCCGCGAAAGGACCTCCTGCAACCGCTCATTCGTCCATTTCACGTGCCCGACAGGCGGGGCGAACTTCACGACGACTGAAGTACCGTCGACAAGCTCAACACGGTCGATCGCATTGAAACAGCCACCGGTAAGTTCAGCGAACGTGACACTGATTCTGGACGTGCTGTACATGATTATCGACGAGCATATCACGGGCATGAATCACCTTGACATCATCCTATTTAATTGATTTAATCAATAATATAATAAGATTCAGGAGCAGTACATGGCGGAAAAGAGGAGAAAATCGGCCTCGGGGGTCGAAGCAGCAGCTCTAAAGGCGGTAGCCCGGCTGCCCCGTTACAGACCCGAAGAAAAAATCGACTCGATAGTGGTCAACAACTTTCCGGCGCTCGGCACGCTCACCGCAGTGCGCTTTCTCGAGTGGGTGCAGCAGAATCCGGAGGGGGTCATTTCGCTACCGACCGGCCGAACGCCGGAACACTTTATTCGTGAGGTACAGCGACTGCTTGGCGGATGGAGCGAACCGGCAGTTCAGACCGAACTCAAGGCGCTCGGGCTGGAATCTGAACAGAAACCCGAACTGAAGCGTCTGCAGTTCGTGCAGATTGACGAGTTCTATCCCGTTAACCCGCGGCACCATAACAGCTTCTACGACTACGTCAGAAAGTACTACATCGAGGGCTTCGGTCTGTCGATGGACCGGGCGCTGCTGATCAACTGCGAGGAAATCGGGCTTCCCGGTGGCGAAAGTCTCGAGTCGTTCTGGGCAGGCGGCACTGTCGACCTCGGGCTTCGCTACCGGCCGGCACGGACGCACCGGGAACAGAAGGAGCAGGACGCGATTCGCCATGTCGACCAGTGGTGCGAGGATTATGAGCAGCGCATTCGCGACAGGGGAGGTATCGGGTTCTTTCTCGGTGGCATCGGTCCAGACGGACACATCGGTTTTAACGTGCGAGGCGAGAGCCATTTCTCCCCCACCCGGCTGACACCGGTGAACTACGAGACGCAGGCGGCCGCAGCCGGCGACCTCGGGGGCATCGAGGTCGCACGAAACCGTCTGGTCATCACCATAGGGCTTGAAACAATCACCTGGAACCCGAATGCTACCGCGGTCATAATGGTCGCCGGTGAAAGCAAGGCGAGAATCGTCAGGGACGCGGTCTGCGGTGAGACTCACGTGAACGTTCCTGCCTCTGCCCTGCGACGTCTTTCGGGTGCCCGAATGTATCTGACCGAAGGAGCCGCCCGGCTGCTTGACCGGCGGGATATTCTCAAGCTCTCGGAAGCGAAAACGCTCGATACGCGAGAGATCGAACGTGTGGTCCTCGATCTGGCCTTCGGGCTCGGAAAGCGGATAATCGATCTGACCGAAAACGACTACCGGAACGATGCGCGTGGTTCGCTTGTCTTCAAGTCAGCTAAGAACGCTGTCGAGGATCTGAACACCACGGTTGCGGACAGTCTGAAACGGAAAATCGAAGCGGGCATGACAGGCAGAAGTAATACATCGTTTCTGCATACCGAGCCACACCACGACGATATCATGCTTGGCTACCTGCCGAACGTCGTACGGAATATTCGCGACCACTCGAACCGCCACCATTTTGTAACGCTCACGAGCGGGTTCAATGCCGTTACGAACGGGTACATGCTGGAGCTTGCACGGAAACTCAGAGTTTATCTGGAACAGAACGAGCAACGTATTCGGGACATGGTCGACTCCGGTTATTTCTCAGACCGTCGCTTCCGTGATCACGATGTCTGGACCTACCTCGACGGTCTCGCCGCCGAATCAGCCGAGATACAGGACGAAGGAACGCTTCGCCGGTTTTTCCGCGATCTGACCGAAGTCTTCGAAGAGCTCGATGTCCACGAGATTCAGCAGCGGGTCGATGAGCTCATTAACTACTTCGAAACGCAGTACCCCGGTAAGAAAGACCTTCCGCACATACAGAGCCTCAAGGGCATGTGCCGGGAATGGGAATCCGCCTGCCTATGGGGTTTCTTCGGCTGGAACCAGTCCGCGGTCGAGCACCTGCGGCTCGGATTTTACAAAGGCGAAACATTTACCGAAGAGCCGACAATAGAGCGCGACGCGTCACCCGTGAAAGAGCTCCTCTCACGGGTCAACCCGGACGTCGTAACTGTCGCCTTCGATCCTGAAGCGAGCGGCCCGGATACACACTATAAAGTCATGCAGGCAGTCTCAGCGGGCCTCAGACTGTACCAGAAAGAGAGCGGACGAAGTGATCTGCGGGTATACGGATACCGAAACATCTGGTACCGCTTTCATCCGTCGGAGGCCGACGTGTTTGTCCCGGTTTCGCTTAACATGCTGACGCTGCAGCATCACGCCTTCATGTCGACCTACCTGACACAGAAGGACGCGAGCTTTCCGAGTTACGAACACGACGGGCCCTTTCCGGAACTCGCACAGAAGATACAGGTCGAACAGTACGAGAAGCTGTCGACGGTACTCGGCCGCGAGTTCTTCTACGAACACCCGAGCCCACTCATGCGCGCGACTCGCGGCTTCGTGTTCCTGCGCGATATGAGTCTTGACGAGTTTTACGCCCATTCGCGTGAGCTTCGTCGAGCCACCGAGGACCGATAGACCATGCCTGCTGGAGGGAACAAGCCCTATCAGCGATCGTCCAACCGCTCGCACGTCCTGGACGCGCTTCGCCGGAATCCCGGTGCGTCAAGGCGCGACCTTGCTTCGATGCTCGGACTCGACCGATCGACCATTACCCTGATCACCGCCGAACTTCTCGAGCGGGGACTCCTGGATGAGACCGGAACGGCGGGCGGAAGCACCAGGCGCGGGCGCCCCACCGTCGGGCTTCGCATCCGCAACGAGCGGCTCCGTGTTCTCGGGATCGAGCTTCACGCCGGTGGATACCGCGCAGTCGTGCGGGACAACGCCGGTACGATACACGCACGCCTCGAGGGCAGACACGCCCTGCGCGGCGTCGGGAAGGCGGAGCTTACAGCGCTGCTCGCGGATATCTGCCGGTCTGCAGGGTCGGAGAATCCGATCATTGGTGTTGGATGTGCGATTCCGGGCTCGGTGGATTCCACGACTCCGACGGTTCTCTATTCACGGGAACTGGAGATCCGGAACGTGAACCTGCCCAGGCGTATCCAGGTTGATGATACGCTGCAGATTCCGGTTGTCTTCGACAACGATGCCCGTTGTGGCGCCTGGGGCGAGCTGCATTATCGAAACACGGAGACAGCCAGCCTCATCTTTGTCACCGCGCAGAAGCAGGGAGCTCACTTCGGGGTGGGCATGGGCATAGTCTCCGACGGGTCGGTGATCTCCGGGGCTCACCACACAAGCGGTGAGTTCTACAGTCCGGACTGGCAGGGTGATGAACGATCGCAGTTCTCGTGCCAGCATTCCGATCTGGTGCGTGTAGGGTCGGACCGTGCGATTACAAGAACGGTGTTCGCGGAAATTGTTCGCGGTCTTGTACCTTCTGCGTCGGTCATTGACCCTGACGCGATAGTGTTCGGCGGATTCCTCCGCGAACACTACGCACAGTTGCTCGAGGTCGCGCGTGAAATTCCGGCGGCGGCGAGTGTCAAGCGGCTGTTCGTACCCGGCAGTCTGGAGTCAGACGAAGTGACCGCGGGTGCTTCCGGTATGTTTCACGAGCACCTGTTCGATGTTCCCGGTTTCACCACGGAAGACTCGGCACGTTCCATAGGCTGGGACGCGATAACAAGAATCCTGGGAGCTGCATAATGAACGAACTGACGGCTGCTATCGACCTTGGCGGCACAACCGTGAAGTGTGCTGCGGTTACCGCCGATGGAACACTCCTCCACCACTCTCGTGTTCCGACTCCCAAGACCGGTCGAGGCGACGTTATCGAGGCAATCGCGGCCTCGGTGCAGACGCTCCGCGCGGAGCTTGCCGATTCCTGTGATGCGGATGTCGAAGCGCTTGGCCTGGGAAGCCCGGGCATGATCGGATCGAACGGCTACCTCTACGGCGAAGCGGTGAACGTTCCCGGCTGGTGCGAGTTCAATCTCGCCGAGACTGTCTCTGAACGAATCGGGCTCCCGGTAACCGCACTGAACGACGCAAATGCGGCAGCCCTCGCCGAGCTGTCAGTGTCGGCCGACAGCAGAACCCTCGCCCTCGTGACCGTCGGTACCGGGATTGGGGTGGGCCTTGCCATTGACGGCAGGCCGCACGCGGGACGAGCAGGTGCCGGCGGGGAGCTCGGGCACCTCGTAATCGAGCCCGGCGGACGGCCCTGCCCCTGCGGAAACGCCGGTTGCACCGAGGCCTACGCGAGCGCGCGCGCGGTGCGGGAGATCGCCTTCGAGCAGGCGGCCACATGGCCGGACAGCAAGAGTGCTTTTGCTGCGCTTCTGAGAGCAGGCGGGCCCGGGACGGAGGAACACCGGATTCTGGAAAGCCTCTACCGCGCGGTCAGGGAGGACGACCCTTTCGCCTTCGTTTTGCATCGGAACTTCTGCGGTGTACTCGCTCGCGTAGCCTCCATACTCGCGAGCACCATAGCCCCCGACCGTGTTCTGTTCGGAGGAGGCGTCATGGGTTCTGCAGACCTCATAATCCCGGAGATTACGCGACAGTTCGGGACACTCGTCATGCGACACGTACACGATCACGTGCAGATCGACATCGCGCAACTCGGTGTCGACGCAGGTCTTATCGGAGCAGCAATAGCGGCGCGTTGCGCGCATTAGGATCGTCTGGCAGACTACAGGGAGTATGCAGCAGTTTCTTTCCCTTGTCACCGGTGCCTGGAAGACGGTTGTACGCCTGCGACGTCCGCTTCTGTACTGGAATTTCATTACTATTGTAACAGCAGCAATTGTCATTGCACCGTTATCGTCGATTATTCTGGGCCTGGGCCTGTTCCGCGGTGGTGAGCTCGTCATTGGAAACCTCGAGCTTATTGACTTCTTGGCGTCGCCTCGCGGGCTGGCCTACCTGGTGCTCGCCGGGAGCCTGACAATCATTACCTATGTGTTCCGATTCGCAGGAACCTCCCGCATCGTGCTCGATGAAATGCGCGACCACCGTCCGTCGGTGTTCCGGACAGCCCTCCTGGTGCTCGGTTATTCCAGGCAGATTGCCGTTCTCTGCGTAATGCTTGTCATGGCGGGCATGGTACTTGCACTACCCTTTCTCGGCGCTTTGTGGGCCGTGTATATCCGGCTGATTAGTGATTTTGATATAAACTTTTATCTGACGGCTCAGCCGACCGAGTGGGTACAGGCCCTCATACTCGGACTAACGATTGTGGCGATCGGCTGTATGACAGGACTCTACCTCATTTACCGGCTGCTGTTTGCAATCCCGATTCTCGTGGATCGTGATGAAGCGGTGGACACCACCCGGGAGGCCGTGCGCAGGTCGTGGAAGATCACCCGTGCCCGATACGCTGCGGGCACGATCGCTTCAATCGCGGTCTGCGGTCTCCTCTGGATCCTGCTGCGGCTTGCGGCATTTGGACTTGTTAATCTGCTTATCGGGCGCATGCTTGCCGGAATAGCGTCGCAGACAGCGGACCTGCGCGTCCTTGCGATCGCAGCCGGTGCCGGTGGTACGATCTCTTTCCTGACTGACTTCGCCCTCAACTTCTTTGGCTACAGTCTGCTGGTTACTCTGACAACGCAGATCTGGCTCCGCCATGGCGGACATGCAGGGACCACGTCGTCCACCTCCGTTCGCCAGGGCATACGGGCTTTTACTATCGGAGGCATTCGCACCATGCGCGCGTGGACCAGACCCCGGCGGTTAGTGCCGGCGGTACTGGTGCTACTGGCGGTCTCAGTCGCCACGAGCGGTCGCCTTGTTGCATCGCTACCCGACCCTGCCGACGTAGTCATTTCGGCACATCGCGCGGGACCCCCACCGGCACCCGAAAACACCCTCGCCGCGCTCGAGGCGGCGATCCGTGAGCGCGCCGACTACAGCGAAATCGACCTCCTGCGCGCATCCGACGGTACCATCGTGATCGTTCACGATGAAGACCTTATGCGCGTCGCGGGTGACCCGCGGCGTGTCGCCCGCACCTCATTCTCCGAGCTTGCAGATGTGGTTCAGCTTCCCGACGATGGCAGCCCGGAATCGGAACGCAGAATCGCAACCTTCCAGGAATTCCTGGAACGCGCAGATGGTCGGATTCGTCTTATGGTCGAGTTCAAGTACTACGGATTTGATCCTGATCTCGTCCCGCAGGCGCTTGAAGAGATACGAGCCGTCGGCAGCGAAGACCAGGTCATAGTCATGAGCCTGAGTCTCCGCGCCATACAGCAGGCAGCAGAGCTTGCCCCCGATATTCCCCGCGGCTACGTGACCGCTGCGGCAATCGGGAACATGACCCGGCTGCCGGTCGACTTCGTCGCCGTCGCCGGAGGCCGCATTACCCCCGCCCTGCTGCGGGACGCCGCTGCAGCCGGGATCGATGTCCACGCGTGGACCATCAACAGCCCTGCTGCCGTCATCGATCTGATCGATCGCGGAGTTGACGGTATCATAACCGACTATCCCGCAATGGCCGTACAGATCCGTGACCAGATGGCGGTGCTCACACCCATCGAACGCATTCTCCTGCGATACGGCGCGCTGGTTTCGGCGGAGGATATGCTCGAAGTTCTTGAGTATGCGGACAAGCTGTAGCGACGATACACGGTGAACTGGCTAATCCGTTTCGGTAAGTAAGAACTCCTGCGGTATTTCCCTTCACGTAATTGATCACGGAAGCTGGTGCCCCGCACTATCGTCCGATCAGCCAGGTGACGGTATTAAGCATCAGGCGCTGATACGATGGATGGTCCCACACCAGCGCCGAGTGTCCAAGCGCAATGTGGGCAACACGCCCCCGTCCTTCACGCTTGCTCCAGGATAGCGGGTACGCAATGCCACGATCAAATCCGACAAGATGCACATCAACGGTGTCGGCGAGCCGCTCTTTATAGAACTCGTCGCGCACAACGAACGCTTCTATGCCGTCGGTAATCTGATGACCACCGAATACCGGATACACCGGGAAGGAGAACTGCTCGGGATGCTCAACAAACGCGCCACCGGATAGCTTGGCGAGAGCAGCGCTTGAATCGCCCATGACCGTTGCCGAATGGTATGGAAGAAACGCACCGCCCTCGCGAACCCAATCACGCAGCGCGGCAATCTGCTTGTCGCTCATACTGAACGGCCCCGGCTCTTCGCGGCCGTCACCGTAGCGGGCGAAGCAGGTGTCGCTTATGACCACATCCGGTCGCTCGGTCTTAAGATGGTACAATCGGTCGAGATCGTACGTACTCTCGATATGCCAGTCGCTCAAGAGGCCCCTCATGTGTGCTACAAATCCATCGAAATCGTGCCAGCTGCCGCCAAGCAGGATCAATGCGCGCATAATACGCCTCCTTTATGTCTACCACGGTAACGTGTTACCGCGGTAATCGATGTAGATCGCGCCGTTTTCGGGCAACGGCCCACGGACGATTCGAGATACCTTAGCCGCGGCTTCCGCGGGTGAGAGATCAGCCGCCGGACCACCCATATCCGAACGAATCCAGCCGGGGTGTACAGCCAGAACGCTGAATCCCCGCCCCGTGAGATAGTTACTCAAGAGCCTCGTCGCCATATTCGCGGCAGATTTCGACATGGAGTATGCGAACTCCCGGTCGCGCCAACACGCGTCGATACTGCCAGCCTCGGAGGTAATGTTCACCACCCGCCGACATGCGCTCTCCACGAGCAGTGGGAGAAACGCCTGGACAACACGGAGAGGGCCGAACGCATTCACTGCCATGCTTTCTTCGAGATGCCCGTCGTCGAAGTCGAGTTTTTCAAGCGGGGTAAGCTGATCCTCCATGTGCACTCCGGCGTTGTTGACCAGCACATCCAGCGAATCGGTGTATCGGCCGACTGATGCCGCCGCAGAGCGGATTGCGTCAGGCTCACTGACGTCCAGGTCGATGATCGTCAGTCGGCTCGGATCGACCTCGCATAAACGCGTGATCTCGGCACTTGAACGGTGGACGCCAGCGAACACGTGAATGTCGTGGTGGAGAAACTCTTTGACAAGGGCAAGACCCAGTCCCCGATCTGCCCCTGTGATTAAGAGCGTACGCGGTAAATGTTCCACATCGGTCGATTATACGACCGCAGAGCTCGGCTGTCGACGATCACATGAGGCTTTCGAGGTCGTATGTTCAACCTGTACTCGGCCGGGGCCGTGTTCCGTCAGACAACCTGTGAGGGGGTAGCGGAAGTCTACGCCGGGGTCTTTCATCCAAGCGGGTGGGTGAGGCGATGAGCGGCGTCACCCGAGATCGGCTAGACGATCTCCAGTCCGTCTCGATCCGGGAGTGGTGGAAACGGAGCCGCCGGCAGGGTCTGGTACCAGAACGCCACCGAGCATATATCGTGTTGTCCCGGAAGATACC
>SKXQ01000136.1 GCA_007128315.1 Spirochaetaceae bacterium
ATGCGCGGTGGTCTCCATCGCCGAGCGCAACTCACCGGCGATGCCCGTCCAGTAGGGCCAGTCACCGTCATGCCGAGGCGGGAATTCGGGTCGCGGAAACTCGACGAAATACTCATCGTAGACCTGAGTGCGTCCGCGGGCGATGATCGCGGTTGCAAGTCCAACCGGGCCTAATCCTACAACAAGTACGGTATCCGATCCGGATACCTCGGCGCGCAAGACACCCTCGTATGCCGTTCCAACTCCACAGGAGATAAAAGAACCGTCACGCCACGACAGGGGGAGAGGAAGGTCAATAAGATCTTTTTCTTCAGCCAGAATGTATTCCGCGTGTCCCCCGTCACGTTGCCAGCCGTACGCTTGACGGTTCGGACTCGTACAAGAAATCTGAAATCCTTTCCTACAGTTGCGACAGAAACCACAACCTGAAATGTGGTAAATAACAACTCTATCGCCTGCCTTGAAGTGTCGGCAACCCGGACCGGGTTCAACCACCTCCCCGCACGGCTCATGTCCGGCAATTACGTCGAGGTAAGCTGTGCCTTTCGCTTTGTCGCCTTTGTGTTCATGGTATATGTAATGGATATCTGAGCCGCAAATCCCACTCGCTTTTACCTTAATCAATACCTGACCGATACCAGGATGGGGAATATCAACTTCGCGTAGCTCTACACTAGAATTGCCAGGTAGAAACGCTCCCAACATTCTTGTCATAACCAGCTCCTTTTAAGACGAGCGCCTTCAGTCATAGGTCTATTTTAGCTTCGGATTCGGATACATACATAGGAGATCATGTAGAAAACAGGACATTCTTACGATGATCGTATCCATATGCAGCTGTGGGTCCACCACATGTCATGACTCGTCTATAGTGTTCCCTGAATACGGACTGGAACTGTCGGCCGGCCGAGTTCGTCCACGATCCGCCGGAACTGGTCGTGTTCCTCCGCTCCACCATCCTTCAGACTACATCCCCAACAACCCGGCGTGCTCATCGATAAGATAGAGATGGTCGACCGCGTCCACATTATTCGGGTCTTCGGTCAGCAGGTCGGTGAGGATGGCCCGGGCCGTGTCGTGCTTGCCCAGACCAATCCAGCCGAGCGCGGTTACGAGCATGCAGAAGCTCTTGTGCCGCCGATCGAGGTCAATCTCGAAGGTCACGAGCTCGGGAAACGAGACCGCAAAGTAGTCCTGCTCAATGTGGTCGTTCCGGTGCCGCTCTCCGTAGTCGCGTAGCGCAAAGAAGCGCCGTCGGCCGTCCTTTGTTTCGCCGAGCGCGTCGGCGGCGAGGCCCTGATACAGGATGGTACGGGCAGGAACATCGTTGTAGTACATAGATAGAGACGGGGCGTACTCTCCCTTCTGTGCCGCCTCGTAGTAGGCCCGAGCCGCATCCGGATTACCGTCGAGGCTCTTACAGACGCCGATCCACCAGTCAAGCTCGTTGTCCGGTGTAAACGGGAGTTTGCCTTCCGAGAGCATCGGCGGATACTCTCGAGCGGACTCAAGGGTCTGTATTGCTTCGGCGAATTTCTTCTCGGCAATCAGATGGAGCGACCGGCGAACGATAGCCCGTCGGTACTCAGCGGGGACGACCCCTTCGCTTCCTTCCCACGGGGTAAACCTGTGAGACTCGAAGTACGCGAGTGCATCGAGCGGGCGGTTCTCCGAGGTTGCGATAGTTGCACACTGCACGGTCAGATCATCACGTTGGTCGATAAGGGTCCGGTCGCGTTCGAGAGCCGGGCGCCTTTGGGCGGGCGTAGCACCGCACCTTCGCGCGAGTTCGTCGTACTCGGCGAGCATTCGCGCATCGTCGGAAGCGAGCCTGCGCGCGGTTTCCATTGCGGCTTGGGCTTCGCAGTGTCGCTCCGCCTTGTTGAACAGATATATCGCCATGTTTCGATGCGCCCCTGCGAAATCGGGCACATGGCCGGCGGTGAACGACCAGAGGTCGAACGCGCGGGCGTAGTTTTGACGGTTATACTCTGCGTTCCCCAGGTAGTAGTGGGCCATGGGGCACGGCGTCTTTGAAGCCACTGCAAACTCGAGCACAGACAGTTCCATCGGCCGGACGGGAAACACCCAGTCGGGGGAAGCCGATTCGGCGGTCTCGAGCCATTTCGCGATGCTTTCCTGCGTCGCGTCGCTTTCGTGCGTCGCGTCGCTTTCGGTGCTTTGGTCCGACTGAGACAGCTTCTCTTCGGCCCAGGCTGCAAAGTAGTACGGCATCGGGTCGTCTGTTTCGGAGCGGCCCGTTTCGGAGCCGTCCAATTCGAAGCGGCCCGTTTCGCGGCGGCCCATCCACTCGCGAACCCGTCGAACTATACCCGCGTACTCTCCAGCCGCACCGAGCCTGCACAGCTGCTCGATGCGGTCCCACGCGGGTCGAAGGCTCGCCTGTGCACTCCCGGGGAGATGAAAAACAAAGCCGTCTCGGCCCGGTTCGTTGTTTGCAGGCTGCCGGGTGTCTTCCGCCTCCCGGGTGTCTTCCGGGCCGCGAGCGCTCAGCAATGCAAGCTGGTCGCGGGAGGCGGCTCTGGCATCCTCACACCACAGGGCTTTCTCAAACGCGTCTCGTGCCTCGGCGCGCTGTCCGTTCGCGCGGTAGCAGAGTCCGAGGTAATAGTGCGGCCACCCGCTTGAAGGATTGCTGTTCCACTGGGTGATGTTTGCCACCGCGTGTTCGGCGTGCCGCAGGGCATCGGCGGGACGGTTGGCGGACAGGTGGCGCCGCGTCAGCGCTATGTGAGTGTCGGAGTGGTCGGGATCCCGTTTCAGGGCCTCGTAGTAGTACACCTCGGGAGACATTGTCGCGTGCCGGTACTGCTCGAGGTGTAGTCCAATGCGATGGAGCGCTTCGGCGCTCGGAGCGTCCCCGGGCGCCGGCGGGGCCTGCGCGGGACTCGGTATATCGGTAATGGAAGACTCGGGAACTCGATATTCGAGCTCCGGAGTTCCTTTCGAAAGGAGCTCGATCCGCTCGAAGTGTTCGCATTCTTCGGGAAGCTCCCACTCGGCGATGGAGTGTGGTTCGATTTCTTTCGCCTCGAGGTCGTGCGCAAAACCGGCCCCCTGAATCCGAACGGATACCGTGAGGGGTGCCGGCGCGTACACCTCAAGCAGCGTCCGGCCGTTGCGTTCGGCGGTGCCGACCGCAGCCGCCTCGTTTGCACAGAGCAGCCCCGGAAGCCTGCCGAACGGATAGAAGTACTGCGTGAACGA
>SKXQ01000104.1 GCA_007128315.1 Spirochaetaceae bacterium
AGGAGATGTTCCACGGGACCCTGAAAGAAAGCCCGAGACATTTCCCGGACAAGGGGGGTCATGACCCGTCGTGTCGTGGCCCGGCCGATCCGTACCAGGGCTTCCGACGCGAGCATCGCTGCATTCCTGCTCCGGTACGGCATCGATCCGTGTCCCGGTACACCCCGAAATTTCATGCGTACCCAGCATACGCCCTTCTCACCGACCGTCATGGTAATAGCGGGTCCCGAATCGGTGTGTATGTGCAGTCCGCCGACCTCTGTGATCATGTAGTCACACTTAATTTCATCCCAGTGATTCTCAATCAGGTATCGCGCGCCGAAGGTTCCGCCGGCTTCTTCGTCGCTGACGATCACCAGCAGCACATCGCCCGGGGGGCGCTTTCCCGACTCGGCGACAGAAGTAAAGGCTGCTGTGAAGGCGGCAACCATCCCGAGCATATCGACCGCCCCGCGTCCCCATACCTCTCCGTTGTGCACCTCGCCGCTGAACGGATCCCGGCTCCAGTCCGCGCCATCGGCCGGGACAACATCCACGTGGCCCATGTACGCGAGCGTTGGCGCCATGGGGTTTTCCCCGCGAATACGGGCTACAAGATTTGCGCGATCCGGGTTTCGGTAATACAGACGGCTGTCAATATCCCGCTCGCGCAAGAACTCGCGTATCGTTTCGATGGAACGCGTTTCCTGTCCCGAATCGTCGTCTCCGGTATTGACACATGCGTTCTGTATGAGTTTCTGAAGGAGGGGAACTAGCTGTTCATGAACCATGCTCTGCGGTGTCATAGACGCGTCAATGTATCATGCAGGTACTTTTCTGTCTGTACCGGGCTCCGGACTCCGGGATAGACTGAAAGACAGAATGAGTGACGATCAGAACCTGAAAAGCGGTGAGCGCCGCCACGCGACCATGCTGTTTTCGGACATGACAGGATTCACCCGACTTTCGGAACGCCTGGATCCGGAAGACATGGATGCCCTTATGTCGTCGGTGTTTTCGAGTTTTGAGGGAATTGTACGCTCTCACGGAGGGATCGTCGAGAAATATATCGGGGATGCACTGGTCGCAGTATTCGGTGTACCGAACATACACGAAGACGATCCGTCGCGCGCGGTGAGCACAGCCCTCGCCTTCGGCCGGGAGCTGCGTCGTATAAACGAACGTTTCCGCGACCGGAGCATACGGCTCGATTTTCGCACGGGAATACACACCGGTCTCGTCACGACGGGAAAGCGCGGTGAATACGATGTGGTAACCGGACACGCCATGAGCATCGCCTCCCGGCTGGAAACGGAAGCTCCGGTCGGCGGCATACTCGTGTCAGCGGAAACCAGACAGCGCTGTGCACAGGACTTCATGTTCGATGCCGGGCTTACGCTCACTCTCAAGGGTAAGGAAGACCGGATCAAGGCTTTCCGCGTACTTGGTCGAAACCCTAATCCCATGTTCGGCGGAAGTTACTTCGCCAACCGCACGCGTGAGCTGGAAACGCTGACCCGGGCATTTCTGCGGCACGATGCCGAAAAACCGGGAGGATTCCTGCTCACCGGACAACCGGGTCTTGGCAAGACGCGCCTTGCCGGACGCTTCATAGAGCAGATCAAGGCCTTTCCGGGATTCAGCGCCCCGGTGCTGACTGCACGGGCGCGTCGGTACCGCGACCTTAACTTTGCGGTTATCATCGATCTTCTTCTGACCTACTTTTCGTTCGAGTCCTCGCATGACGCTGCGCATATCGCCGAGGAAACGTCGCGACTGCTGTCGGTGGAACATAAGACCGCTGCGGGCTTTGCAGACCTCGTTCAGAACAGTGACGCCCCGGCATCGGAAAGCCAGTCCATTGTCGTCCTCTTCGCAATCTTTAAAGCCATACTCGAGAAACACGCCAACAGTGCGTTTTCGACGCTGGTGGTAATCGACAATGTGTCGGTTCTCGACGAGGAAAGCAGAGACTTTCTGCGTTTTTTCCTCGAAAACAGCGTCGTGAAACCTTTTTTTCTGTTTACCGGACGGAAAACACCTCCGCTTATCGAAGATCTTCTTCCGGATGTTGAGACGCTCAAACTTGACCCCCTGTCCGCGCAGGCGTGCAGCGAACTTGTCGACATGCTCTGGCCGGAGTGCAGCGACCAGTCGATACGGAACGCAATTCTCAACACTGCAAAGGGTAATCCGCTGTTTATCGAGGAATACGTCCGCTACGCCCGGGAAAGCCATCACAAGGACCTGACCACTGTCCCTACAACCATTCAAAGTATTTTCCTGAGTCTGATCGATGCGTTTCCGATGCAGATGCGGGAACTGCTGACTCGCGTCTCGGTGTTTATAGAGTCATTCACGACAGACGATATTGCCTTCGTGCAACGACGGACCGACGGTGACACCGAAGTTATCGGAGAAGCGCTCGACCTTTTCATGCAGGAAGGAATTCTGGTCTCAAACGATGGTCACTACTCGTTCCGGTACGACATGTTCAAGACGGCCCTGTACGATTCGCTGCTTAACCACAACAAGCGCATACTGCACCGCATCGTCGCGGACTGCATGAAGCAGCAGGAACAGCCTCACACCGGCCGTCTGCTGCACCACCTTGTCCACGCCGAATCATACGAAGAAGCGGGCAGTACCCTGCTCGATGTGCACGATCTGCACCTGAACCTCGCCTACCTGCCGTATATAGATCTGCTTCTCGAGAGGCTCCCTGCCGATGAGCGTTCCCGACGCCTCCGGTTGATGTTCGCGAAGAGCGCAGTCAACATCAACAACGGCAACATGAGGGAGACCGATATCGCCGTGAGGGAGCTGCTGGACATCGCCATGAACGAGCACAACGTGGAGTACGCGGCAAGCGCATTCCATCTCATGTGTGGTCATCAGCGGCAGAATTACAACTTCGAAAAGGCACGAATTTCGGGTGAGACCGCAATTCAGTACTATAACACGCTCATTGAAGCCGGCGACACGAAGAGCGGGACGATGTATACCAGGCACCGGAGTCTGCGAAGAAACGTGTTCGGGCTCCTTTCGGTGACCGAGAGCCTTGCCGCGGACCGGAATGCCGCCCGGGATTTCCTGCGTCGAATCGAGGCCGACTGTGCCGGACACGGTGACTGTGAAACCGCAGAAACAGCCGGGTATCGAGCGAGTTACTACCTGCTGTTCGGAGAATACACGCGGGGTATGGCAGTGCTTCGGCCTTACATAGAACCCTACGACGCCGATCCGGAGACGTCTTCCCAGGAAGCGATCTATCTGGGCATGCTGCTGTCGCGACAGCTCTGCGACTACGAAGCGGTCATAGCTCTTGCCGCGAAACTTTCAAAGATACCGGAGACGAGTTATCCCAACCGGCAGACCCACCAGAGTCAGGTTCACTCCATGCTCGCGGACGCCCACTACTTTCTTGGCGAACCCCGGAAGGCGACCGAGCATCTGCGGCAGGCAGAGTTCTACCAGCTTCAGATCAGAAGTGATCTCGACCGTATCGACGCGCTGAGATCTCTCACCTCCGCGAGTCTTATTGTCGGTGACATAGAGCACGCGGACCGTTTCGCCCGCCAGTGCATCGGGCTGGGAATGCGGCACAGTGCCTATTACCCGGCTTTTTCGGCGCTGATCGTCCTCGCTGAACTGCTGCACGGCCGCGAAGACTTCACCGGGCGTGATTTTTTTCTGATGCAGGCATCCTACTATGTGGCAACGGGTTTCAGCCTTCCACGCCGTGATCTGATTATCTACCACTATCTTCAGGACCTCGCCGGAGTCTCATCCGACAGCAGTTATGCAAAGGCATTAATGCAGGCGGAAATCGAGCAGGTGGAGAGTGAAGCGCAGCGAAAACGGCTCCTTGCCGTTCGGAGTCTAGGTCGTGCCCACGACACGTACTTGACAGAGAGACCGACCCGCGATACAAGCGAGAAGAGGTAGTATATGAAGCGTGAAGAAGCATTGCAGAACGTGTCGTTGTTTGCCGGTCTCGGCAGTGGACATCTCCGGACTCTGGCGCGCGACTGCACCGAGCGTGAGTTCGAAGCCGGTGACGTCGTCGTGAGACAGGGTAACCCCGGTATCGGCGTATTCATTATCGTTTCCGGGCGGGTTAGAATCGAGAAGACAAACGAGGACGGTGCGGTCATGACCATTGCGCATCACGGCCCCGGAGAAGTAATCGGGGAAATGTCGGTCATCGACGGTGCGCCACGAACCGCGAGTGTTATCGCTGAAGAACCCACTGTGTGCCTTGTCCTCGCCTCGTGGGCCTTTAACAGCTTTCTTGAAAGCCACCCGAGTGTTGCCCTTCATATCCTGCCCATTGTTGTAAAACGATTTCGGGAGACCAACGATCTGCTCATAAAGCTCCAGCATCAGGATCCCGTCTGAGCAGACTGAGCGGCGGTGGTGTACCACGGTCGCAGACCTGCCACCACCGGCGATATTGTCCTGAAGCGTCCCGGTCAGTCGGCTCGAGTCGCACCCGCGAGTGCCAGCCACCGGGGCGGGATCATTCCGGTCGATACAATGTAGCCTATACCTGAACTTCCAAGCCCCATGACCTCAGCCGGCAGCCCCACCAGCTCATAGCGACTGTTAACGGCCGCGCCTCCGCTGTTGCCCGGTCCGATTGTTGCGTCGGTCTTCAGCACCAGCCCGTCAGGTACCAGCTCGAAACCGGCCACGATGCCGCTGCTGACGGTAATCGTCGCGCGTGAACCCCGCCCACCGAAGCGCGGGTATCCGGTAAACAGGAGGGT
The DNA here is from genome assembly GCA_007128315.1 of Spirochaetaceae bacterium. Lineage (GTDB taxonomy): Bacteria > Spirochaetota > Spirochaetia > DSM-27196 > SKKC01 > SKKC01. Next base: position 4,752 of record SKXQ01000104.1, read on the forward strand.
GTCGCCAAAGGTAAGCCCGGCTGGTGAGGCCACGGGTATGGACGGAAAAAGATATCCCGGCGGAACCGGCTGACCGTACAGACCCGATTCGATACGCAGAAGCGCGAGGTCGCGCACGGGATCCTCTTCCACGACAATGGCCCGAAACAGCTCGCGTGGTGGCACACCCGGGTCGAGCGTCACTGCGATGACCGGAAGCCCCCAGCCTCCTGCGGAGAAGTCCGCAATCACGTGCTGATTCGTGAGCAGGTAGCCGGTCTCGCTTATAAACACGGCGCTGCCACTTCCACGGGGTGTGACGACCTGCACCGTCGCGTCGAGGACCCCCTGCAGACCACCGCGATTCAAAGGCAGATCCGGGAAACCGAGCAGCTCCCGCGGCGGATCAGAATCGAAGCTGGCGATTACCTCGAAGGAGTCGACAAAGCGTCGTGCCGTCTGATCCGTGACGACAACAAACCATCTCCCGGGAAGGATCGTCCTGCCACTGTCGCCGCCTATTAGTATCGATTCCTGTCCGAGGGGACTGACTGAGCGATGGTCGGCTGTGCGGAGATCTCCGCGCAACTCTTCGAAAAAGACAAACAGATCAAGCGTTCCTGCAGCTCCGGAGACATCAAAGCGTAATGCATCTGCTGTGGCCGGGACATCAATGGCAAAGGCGTTAACCATTCCCCGATCCGGCTCGAGGATACCCTGCCCCCGCTGACCCGGCCTGAGAACCTCGGCCAGCTCGATCATGACCAGCTCGGCTTCGAGGACGAAAGGAATGCGGGTCGGCGGCTGAGCGACGTCCGACGGCCGTGCCTGAAACGAGATCTCGACAAGCAGCGGCCCGGTCGGCAGAGCCGGTGTCCCGAGTCTCTGAAGAACGAGACTGCCACCAGACTGTCCGGTATCGTGCACAGCGAGAATCGATCCGCTCCCCGTTCGCACGAGGATCTCAAGAGGGACCGGCGCATCGGTAACCGATATGCTCAGCGATACTGCGTCGGCCGGGACGGTGAGTCGGAACTCACGAGACGCGCGTGCGCCTCGTTCCGGCGCGAGTTCACCGTGGACGGGAATACCTGCTTCCACAGGAATGACGTCGCTCCCGCATAGAGGTTGCAGAACGATGACGGCCAGCAGTGCAATCGGAAAAAGCGACCGAAAGATCATAGTTATCACAGTACACATTGTTGCAGATTCCGCCGGTTTACGCGAGAATCAGCGTATGGAAACAACATACGTAATGTTAAAGCCCGGTGTTCTCCAACGCCGGCTTGCCGGGGAAATTATCCGGCGAATTGAACAGAAGGGTCTTACTATCATCGGTATGAAGCTCATGCAAATTCCGAAAGAACGCGCTGAGACTCATTACGCCGAGCATCAGGGCAAAGGTTTTTTTGCGGATCTGATCGGCTACATAACTTCAGGCCCTGTTCTGGCCATGGCAATCCGTGGCGAAGGTTCGATTGCCGCAGTCCGCAGGCTGTGCGGAGCGACAAAAATCGAAGAGGCCCTGCCGGGTACGATACGAGGTGATTTCGCAGGCGTTACGACAAAAAACATCATACACGCGTCGGACAGTCCCGAGAGTGCCGAGCGGGAACTGAAACTGTTTTTTAACGACGGCGAAATTGTCGACTACGATGAAGGCAACAAGGAGTGGGTGTACTGAGCACGCTCTGAGGAGGTACAGATACAGGCAGTTCCGGGCACTTGAAAGGAACTGCCGCCTGTACTATATTCTTCATCCCGCACGTCTTTCGGCGCCGTGCCCAAGTGGTTAAGGGAGGGGCCTGCAAAGCCCCCATTCGTCGGTTCGAATCCGACCGGCGCCTTTTATTTTTCGTACTGTTCGTTCATGCGCAAGCGGGCGTATATCGCCCAGGCCCCTGCAATGAATGCTACCGCGAACAGACTCCATCCGACAGGCTCATAGACGGGGCCAACCAGCTGCAGCACATCGTCGACTGTACCATTCGTGAGCCGGGCAATCAGGCGTGTGCGAATCAGAATAGCCGAACCGAGAGCCATGCACTGAATACTGCTGACTCCCAGAAACCACACCAGTAGAAGGAACTGTCCCTGTGCCCAGCGATACAGGGACGGTATTCCAAAGGTGACAATTATGGTGGCGAGGATGATCGGCAGCACGAGTACGGTACCACCTGCTGCGACCATGCGCATTGCCACCGCAAAGACGTTATGAATGATTTCGATCAGAAAGAACCCGGTGGCTATCGCCAGGCCGACAGAGACAGCGGTGGCGCCAAACCAGACCAGATCGTCCGAGGTTATGATCGTTCGAGCCATCTCACATACCAGTGCAGGGCAATAATCATGATTCCATGGGCAAAGAACTCGGGGAGCTCCCCGTTCAGGACCTTTGCACACGGTACAAGCTCCACGTCGACAAGTTCATTCTCATCCAGCGATTGTCCTCCGTTCCGGCTCACTCCGTATGCAATGTATGTATGTACGCTGTTTGTCATAAAGGCCGGGTTCGGGTTTGTGCGTCCTATATGCTCCACGCGCTCGGCGACATACCCGGTCTCTTCGGCGAGCTCGCGGAGCGCGGCAAGAGCGTGGTCCTCGTTATCATCGACCATCCCGCCAGGAAACTCCAGAGTCAGGCAGTTACCGCCCTGACGAAACTGGCGAACCATCAAAAAGCAGTCCTCGCCCGTTTCATTCTGAACAACTGCGATCACGTTCGCCCAGTCCGGACAGTCGACCATCATATAATCTGTTGAACGCCCGTCTTCTGCCCGACGATGCGATCTGACAAGCTGAAAGATTTTGCCATCGAGAATCGGTTCTGAATCAACTTCGTGCCACATCAGGTGGCCATGTGTGCTCATGAAGGCATTGTGACACGCCGATCTGCCCCGCAGCAAGGTTGACGCGTGCCGAGTGCCACACACATACTCGAGGGATGATTGCAGAGCTTGACGGAGTCGTGTCCTCCATCCTGAACTCCTATGAGGATGTAGGAGGTATTAACCATCTCGACGGCCCGAACCTTCCTTCGCGGGATCAGGTGCAGCAGATCATTGCCGACCTTCAGGCCCTCGTATTCCCCGGTTTTCAGGAAGAAGGGGCGCACCGATGGTCGGAGCTGCGATACTCGGTAGCCGAATCCCTGAACCGGGTCTGTCGGTATCTGATCCCCGAGACACAACGGTCGATCTGTTTTCGCCGGCGTATGGAAGGTGATCCATCCTGCGAACATATGACAGAAACCGAAGAGCTGGACTCGTCGCATCAGGAAGCGGAGAGGGTTACTTACGAGCTGCTCGCTGGCCTGCCCGACATACGACGACGACTGCGCCTGGACGTCGACGCGGCTTTTGCCGGAGATCCGGCCAGCAAGAGCAGGGAAGAAGTTATTCTCTCCTACCCGGGCATAGAAGCCATAATGGTTCATCGGATAGCCCACGAACTGTGGAAACGGAATATCCCGCTCCTCCCGAGAATGATGAGCGAATACGTCCACGGACGCACGGGAATCGACATACACCCTGGGGCTACGATCGGCGATTCCTTTTTTATCGACCACGCAACCGGTGTGGTCATAGGAGAGACGACGATCATCGGGAACAACGTCAAGATATACCAGGGTGTGACGCTCGGAGCCTTGAGCGTGCGCAAAGAAGAGGCAAACGTAAAACGGCATCCAACCATTGAGAATGGTGTTACGATTTACGCCGGAGCGACGATACTCGGCGGGCAGACGGTGATCGGGGCGAACAGCATCATTGGCGGAAACATGTGGATTACGAGCTCAGTTCCACCGGGCAGTACCGTGTATAATCGTCCCGCTGATTTCGTGCTGAAGTCGCGGGACAGAAAACAGATTCCTGATTTTCAGATCTGAGATCTCAGCTCCGGAAAACGACCGAAACGTAGCTGTCGTCAAAACCGGGGAGATCGCGTATCCACACGAGGAACTTGTCGGCTTCCTGACGGTCAGGATACGGCCCGACGCGGAGGCGGTAGAAACGCCTGCCCTCGATTTCGACCGGAAAGATCACGCTGCCAAGACTCCGTTCGGACAGCGTCTCACGCGCCTGCTCCACGGTATCGCGGTTCGGCGACGAGACCACCTGTATCCAGTACTCGCTGCTCGTCGTTCGTACGGCTGCGGTCCGGGTGTCGGGGCTCGAAGGCGCGGGCTGACTTGACGGCGCCGGTCTGGTCTGCTGCGGTGCAGGCTGCGCAGCGGGTTGTGACGGTTGCGTCGAGGGGCGTGGCTGTTGTGGCGCCGTTTGCCTCGGTGCGGCCGGCTGTTCCGGTGCCGGCTGCGGTTCAACCGTCGCATCTGCCTCTGTAACGGTATCGCTGTCCCGAACGTCACGCCCCGCTGCCTCTTCGGATTCACGACGTGAGCCATACACGATAACTACGTCGCCGTCCTGCTCATCAAGGTCTTCATCTTCATCTTCGATTATGCCTATCGGTCCGTCCGACGACCGGACGTACTCGATGGGATCGAATGCCCGCCTGCTGTCTGCAGTCCGTACACCTTCAGCGGTGCGATCCCCACCCGGATACAAGGCCAGAAGACTGATTCCGAGAACAAGCGCCGCAAATAATGTTACGGACAAGATGACTACGAGAAGCTTTCGGTGATCCATAGGTAGTTTTGCCCTGCCTTGTTAGCATTCGATTTCCTGATTCCGCAGGAACGCAGCAACCCTGCGCTGCAACACACGCCGACTTGTTGAGTTTCTTACAATAGTAATATCGACCGATTCACCGCATAATCTTAGGCTGCGTTGACGCGCAAAGCGTGCAATCGTCGCCTTTAGCCCGTGTCCGTCCCTCCGCAGGGAGCGAACAAGCCGGACCGGAAACCACGCGCGAACCACAACCACGTGGTCACATAGCGTATGCAGTCCCATATGAAACAGCAGCGCCGCATTCACGATAATGCGAGCCTCAGGGTCCGTACTCATGATACGGGAGTGCACTGCTGCCACCATACGCGGGTGTACGATCTGCTCGAGTCTTTGAAGGGCATCGGCGCTCGCGAATACGATTCGTCCAAGCGCCTTGCGATCGACCTGCCGATCCGCGGTCACGACCGCGGCCCCGAATGCTGCCTCGATCGCGGCTATCTGTTCCTGTACGACCTCGTGACCTACCGCGTCCACGTCGATCTCAAGAAACGAGCATTCGCGGAGCATGGCGGTGAACGCACTCTTGCCGCTGCAGATCTTTCCTGCTACCCCTATGATCCGTCTCAATGAAACTCGCCCCAGCGACTGCCGCTTTCAATCTGTACTTTCAGCGGTACCGAAAGACTGACTGCCTCCGACATTTCGTGAGAAAGAAGCTTTTTCACCGCATCTACCTCATCCGTCGGGCATTCGATCATGAGCTCGTCGTGAACCTGAAGGATCAGTCGCGCGTTGAGCTTTTTCTCCTGCAGAACCCGGTCCACATTGAGCATTGCCCGTTTCACGATGTCGGCGGCGCTTCCCTGTATCGGTGTGTTCACCGCTATGCGCTCTGCACCTTCGCGCTCGACGCGGTTCCGGCTCTTCAACTCGGGGATGGGACGCAGTCTTCCCAGCAGCGTCGTGCTGTAGCCCGTCTCGCGCGCAGACTGTACCGACTCATCGACAAAACTGCGTATGCGGCTATAGGTGGAGAAATAGCTCTGAATAAATGCGTCCGCTTCTTTGCGAGGGATCTTCAGGTCGCGTGCGAGTCTGAACGCGGACATACCGTACATGACGCCGAAATTTATCGTTTTCGCAATCCTGCGCTGCTCCGGGTTTACCTCTTCCGGGCTGCACCCGAAAATCCTTGCCCCCGTTGCGGCGTGTACGTCACGCCCTGACGTAAACGCTTCGGTCAGTTCCGGGTCACCGGAAAGATGTGCAAGGACTACGAGCTCAATCTGCGAGTAGTCGGCACTGACAAACGCGTTTCCGTCTGCCGGGACAAATGCGTCCCGAATACGGCGTCCTTCCTCATCACGAATCGGAATGTTCTGCAGATTCGGATTGCGACTCGCGATTCTACCGGTGGCAGTCCCCGAAATGACGAGGCTGGTGTGTATTCGCGCCGTCTCCGGGTTCACCATTTTCGGCAGCGCGTCGACGTAGGTGCTCTTGAGCTTACTCAGTCCACGATACCGAAGCACGAGCTCGGGTACGGGGTCGTCCGCCGACAACTCCTCGAGCACCGTCGTATCTGTCGAGTAGCCGGTCTTGGTCTTTTTCTTCGGTTTAAGTCCACGTTCCTCGAAGAGCACCTTCTGCAGCTGCTGGGTTGAACCGATGTTGAACTCATGCCCGCACAGCCGATATATTTCCGCCTCGATATCGGCAAGCTTTGCGACAAGCTCCTCCGAATACGCGTCGAGCGCTGCGCTGTCGAGCCCGATTCCCCGGTACTCCATCTCTGCGAGAACTCGAATGAGCGGCATGTCGAGCTCGTTTGCTAGCGACAGCAAGTCTCGTTCCTCGAGCATTCCTGTAAAGAGCTCACCGAGGCGCATTGTGATATCCGCGTCCTCAGCGGCATAATCCGTCGCGGTCTGTAGATCCACCGTGTCAAACGAAGGTCGCTCGGAACCTCGGGCCGCCTTTGGTACAACGTCATCGTAGTGCATGGTGCTGTAACCCAGGTACGTGGTTGCCAGCTTGTCCATTCCGTAACTGCTCGTGACGCCGGGTTCCAGCAGCCACGCGGCAATCAGTGTGTCAAAGAAGGTGCCCTGCATGGTGACACCCCAGCGCTTTAACACCTTGTAGTCATACTGCAGGTTCTGCCCGACGACAGTGTGAGCCGGATTTTCGAGCAGAGAGGCGAGTTTTTCGCGTACGATATCCGGATCGAGGACGGCCCCTTCCGGTCCGCGCAGGGCTATGTAACACCCCGTACCCGGGGTAATGCACAGGGAGAACCCTACCGGGTGTGCACGCATCGAATCGAGGCCATCGGTTTCGCTGTCGAATGCGAAACGGCCAGCCGATGCAGCGTCTGAAATCCAGGTATCGAGTGCATCGACTGTGGTAATACATTCATACGTCCCGTCGCGGACCGAACCTTTCAGTTGACCGAGTTCGGACGCGCGGCGTTGCGCCCGTTCGGACAGGGCGTTGCCAGTCGTTGGCGATGCGGCAGGCGTGGAAGGTGACGAAGCCGAAGCAGCGTCCGGTCTCTCCGGTGTGCTGTCGGGAGACGCTTCCGATGCAGACGTTCCTGTCAATACCTTCACGTCACGTATCAGACTCGACATGCCGTGTTCCTCGAAATACGGAATCGCCTGCGCATACGCAAGCTCCCGGGGCATCGCAAACTGTGACAACCCGTCGTCGATAGGAGCGTCAAAGGCGAGGGTTATGAGGTCACGACTCAGAAAGGCGTCGGCTCGGCCGTCGATCAGTTTCTGCCGAGTGCCTTTAGCCGTGATCTCATCGACGTGCTTGTAAATACCGTCAAGCGTGTCAAACTCACCGAGTAACTGTACGGCGGTCTTCTTTCCGACTCCCTTGACCCCGGGAATATTGTCCGCACTGTCGCCAACAAGGGATAGATAGTCGACGATCTGATCCGGGCGAACTCCCCACTGCTCCGGCACGCTCCCGGGTGTCATTTCTGCAAAACCCTGTGTGTCGGGTTTGAGTACTGTCGTCGTCCTGCTTACCAGCTGCAGAAGGTCCTTGTCACCGGAAACGATCCAGGCATGCCGGGATGCATTCGTTGTACGGCTGACGAGCGTCGCTATGCAATCGTCTGCCTCATAGCCCTCGGACCGAACCATGGGAACGCCGAGAGCGGAACAGATTTCTTCGATAAGGGGTATCTGAGCCTTGAGCTCCTGTGGTGTTTCATCCCGTGTGCCCTTGTACTCGGGAAACTTCTCATGACGGAAGGTCGGGCCCTTCGAGTCGAGAACGACGCAGAAATGATGCGGTTCATACTGCCGGAAAAGGAGGAAGAGGGAACGGAAAAACCCGAAAAGCGCGCTCGTGTTCTCGCCCCGGGAGTTCCGGAGCGGATTGCGAATGAACGCGAAGTAACTGCGGTAAATGAGGCTGTATCCGTCGAGGAGATACAGATCTTCGGTGTTATCTGTCGCCATGGCGCATTATAGCGGTGTTCGGCGACCGGGGTCACCCGGCGAAATTGATACCTTTGCGACTGGGGCCGCTTTCGGTGTGTGCATCCATCGTGCCCTGTTGCTGCATGATCTTGTGCCAGCTCTGCCGCAGCTCGAATATCATTTTCCGTACCGACCGGAGTGGCTGCACTTCTTTCTTCAGATTTGCATCCATGAGCTGCCGGTTGAAAAAGCGATACAACCCGTACAGATTCTCGGCCAGTTCACCACCCTTCTCGAAATCAAGACCGACGGTCAATTCGGTGATACAGCTCTGCGCAATGACGATTGCGTTGTGAACCCGGTCGAGCTGCTTGCTCTGCTCTTCGAGGAGCGAGGCGGCGAGGTCAATCTGTTTCAGGGTTTCATCATACAGCATGATGATCATCTGTCCCTGGCTCGCGGTCTTGACCCGTGTCTGCCTGTATGCGTTCAATCTGTTGGTTGTTGTCTGATAGCTCATAGGTATCCCCTCCACATTCTGCTTTAGCGTGCTCTCGAAAGAAGCGTCGAAACCGGTTGTACGGAAAATCCGAGATCCTGTAGTTCATTGATGAGTGTTTCTGTACGCTGCCAGAGATAATCCGGCCGCCCCGGAAACAGCCCTGTTTCCCCGGGGATACCCAGCGTAAGATTGATGATGGAACCCGGCATCACGTTGCGGACGACCCGCTCGAGCAAGGCTGATGTCGGCTGATACAGTGCAGAGCGCCGTTCGCCCGTCCAGAGGGGAACCCAGTCCAGCGTCTCGACGTCACGGCCTATGTAGCGATACCCGATCGCGGCGCCAGCCGATCGAATAAGCGGAGACGACGCATAATACGGTGCATGCCATATCAGGCTCAGCTCGCTGCCTGTCAGATTGAAGTACAGGTCCTGCGTCTCCGCAAGGCCCTGCTGTATGAAGGATTCGTCCGCCGAAAACTCGGCGTCCGTCAGGTCCCGATGTACTGCAAACAGACTGCCAATCTCATGCCGGCTTCTTGCCAGGGCGCGGGTCGCTTCCGGATTCCGGCGAATGAACTCACCGCCAATGAACATGGTCGCGGTAATCTCGTAACGGTCCAGCACGTCAAGGACGTGGAGTAAACCTTCTGAAGAACGCGGAAGGTTGATCACGACGGCCACGTCGCGCGAACGGACCCGTGAACCGTGACGAAAATACTCGAAGTCCGCCGGTTCGGCTGTCTCCGGGAGTGGCCGAAAACGGAATGGGGGCGTCTCAAAAAGCGGTCGGGTCTCCAGGCTTGCCACATTCCGAACCATGATCTGATTCCGGTAGCGTCCACTCGGAAGTACGTCGAGATACACGCGAAACCGGTCGGATACAGTGTTTCGCAGGCCAAAGTCGGGTGTGTCCTCTGGTGTCTCCAGCCCTGCACTCGAGGGATCCATAACAAAGGCTCTCAGTCCGGTGAGGACGTTGACAGATTCAGCCGACTCCTGACCGGCACGCACCGGGAAACTCAGGCGATCGGCGCGAGACAGAGCGAGAACCTGCTCGCGTGCCGTTCCAACGTTGACACGCCGTATCGTCTCGAAATCACCGAGCACCAGTTCGTCATTCGACGTCCAGACCACATTCAGAGGACGGTCCGCGCTGATCGTTGAGACGAGGTCAAGCGCTTCTGAGTCCCGGATTACGACTCTGTCACGCTGAAGCACCGCAATACGCCGGCCGTCGGGTGAAGAGACGATACTGCGTATATCCTGCGTACTCAGGGCACGATCCGTCGTCCACCGTCCACCACTCTGCCGAACCCGGTACAGGGATGTCCTGTCGCTGCTGAACGGACTCGTCACGAGGATGTAGAGCAGGCCGTCGCGAACCCAGGTGGTCTCCAGTAACTGTGTGCCTGGCGGCAGGCGAAGGGCGGGAATATCTGTGATGTCGGTGGCGGGCTGTATCGGAAACAGTTGTAGATGATCGCTTCCGCGCTGAATCAGTACGGACCGTCCGTCCGGAGCAGCCCTCATGGAGTCGAGACCCGACTCGAACGCGAATGGAAGCCTGGCGACCGCCGTGCTGCTTATGAAGCCGTCGTGGAGCAGGCTTCGGGCGAAAAGGGCGTTCAGCGAAGTCCGGTAGATCACTCTACCCCGGGCAAGGAACAGGTACCCGTTCTCACTGAAGTCTGCCTGACCTATAGAGCCGTCACCGATTCGACGGAAGCGCTCGCTGGTCAGCCTCCCCGTCTCGTACGCGGGAATGGAGAAGTAGTACAGCGAACTCGTGTCGGAGTATACGATTACCGATCCGTCAGGAGAAAATTTCGCCGGAGGGCCACTGTCGGTGCGTTCAACGCCTCGGCTCAGTACGATCTCTTCGCCCGACCCTATGTTCTGCAGAATCAGATGAGCCTGAGACGGTGACTGCCTCTCAAGACGGATCAGATACTGCCCGTCGGGTGAAACCAGGCTTTCGCTCAATGCGCCCAGGGTGAGGTCTATGGATCGCGATCGGGAGTCTCCGGCGATTACCGACAGAAATCCTGACTCGTCGCTCCGGAGTCGGAAGATTCCGAAGCGGTTCTGCACGTGTATCTCGTCGACAGCGCTGAGATACTGCATCTGCTCGGGAAACACGGTCAGCGCGCGCGTGTGTCCGTTAATCAGTTCGGTCAGAAACGCGGCCCGGTATCGGCCGATACCCGGAGCCTGTACCTCTGCCTGAAACAGCAGGTGATTGTCCGGGGACAGATGCAGATCGGAGAACACAACGTCACCGACAGCGCCGGTAACGGGCAGGAACGCCATTGAGAGAATGAGAAGCATTTTTCGTGCCGTGTTCATTGTTCGCATGAGCGCCTTTTGTAGAGTATCGGCATCCTGTGCCGTAAAGTTGAGGGTTCCCGCGAACCAGCCGTGCGTACAAACAGGTCCAGCTCCGTCTCAATCTCCTCCAGTCGCTGAATGATCTGACTGAATCGTGTCTCGACACAGAGCTCAGCCACCTGTTCCAGACGCTCGAAAGGAGCCTGCAGCAGAGCCTCGAACGCGTCTCCGTTTGCCTTCTGTTCGTTCATTGGTATAATCATCGGCATGATTATCACACTGTTGGACTCTGCCACGCTTGGAAGCGATATTGACACGGGTATACTCGGTGAACTCGGTACGTTCCGTGATTTCGCGGCGACGGCAGAGGACGAAATACAAGACAGAATCGCGCAGTCGGAAATCGTCGTTACAAACAAGATCATACTCACCGCGGACCGACTTGCGGCGGCCCGATCGTTGAAGCTGATCTGTCTGACCGCAACCGGTGTCAATAACATAGACCTCGAAGCAGCGAAGCAGCTGAATATTGCAGTCACCAACGTGGCGGGATATTCCACGGCGAGTGTAGCCCAGCACACGATTGGAATGACCTTGTCTCTTCTTGAACATCTGCACTATTACGACCAGTACGTTAAAAGCGGAGCCTACGCCGGAAACACCATGTTTACGCATCTGTCCCGAACGTTCTGGGAGCTGGACGGGAAGCGTTGGGGAATCATCGGTCTCGGGGCCATAGGCAGGGCCGTCGCACGAGTCGCAGAGTCTCTCGGCTGTACGGTCGCGTACTACAGTACTTCGGGCCGTAATAACGATGCAGGTTACGCCCGGCAATCTCTGGACGATCTTATGCGGGACAGCGACATCGTGAGTGTGCACGCTCCGATGAACGACCACACACGAGGCCTGATCGGCGCGGCGGAACTCTCACGCATGAAACCGGACGCTATCCTCGTGAATGTCGGACGCGGAGGAATAGTTGACGAAGGGGATCTCGCAGATGCCCTTCGCAAAGGTGTTCTGCGCGCCGCTGCCCTTGATGTATTCGCGCAGGAACCGATAAATCCGGACAACCCGCTGCTCGCTCGGGACCTGCAGCAGAAGCTGCTGCTGAGCCCTCACATTGCGTGGGCGAGTATCGAGGCCAGAACCCGGGTCATTCACGAGGTCGCGGCCAATATCAGGGCGTTTCTTGCCGGAGAACAGCGCAACCGGGTCGTCTGAACGGCTTCCGGCTCACAATAGTTCGGCTGCTAGTTCGGCAAGCCGGCTTCGCTCGCTGCGCTGCAGCGTCACGTGGCCAAAAAGATCCTGACCCTTGAAGGCCTCGACCAGAAACGACAAACCGTTCGAGCTCGCGTCGAGATACGGGCTGTCGATCTGCTGTGGGTCACCGGTTAACACCACCTTTGAACCCTCACCAGCCCTACTGACGATGGTCTTGATTTCGTGGGGGGACAGATTCTGTGCCTCGTCGATGACGATGAACTGCCCCGGAAGGCTTCTTCCCCGTATGTACGAGAGGGCTTCAAGCTCGATCAGGTTACTGCCGACCAGCTGGTCGACCGTCTTCATGTTCGGGCGTTTGTACGAGGCAATGATGTATTCGAGGTTATCAAACAGCGGCTGCATCCAGTGCGACAGCTTCTCATTCTTTGCTCCCGGAAGGTAGCCGATGTCTTTCCCCATGGGGATAACGGGTCTGCTCACGAGCACCCGCTGGTAGGCCTTGTCGTCTATGGTCAGCTGAAGACCTGCTGCAATCGCGAGAAGTGTTTTACCCGTACCGGCCTTACCGATCAGCGTGACCAGATTCACATCCGGGTCGAGTAGAAGTTCAAAGGCCATTCGCTGCTCGGGGTTTAACGGTCTAACGCCGACCACGGAGGGCATTTTGTAGTCAACGAAACGAAGCTTCTGTTGGGCGCTGTCGTATCGTCCCATGACCGAGTCTTCGACCGACGGATTATGCAGCATGAGAAAGTGATTGGGAGGAAGCGTATCGACCCAGGATAGCTCGCCGTCACGGGACAGCCTTCCCATATCCTCGGCGGAGGCATCGAAATCCGAGTAACCGGAATACAGCGAGTCAGCGTCAACTTTCTGCTTGTCGTAGTCGACCGCCTTGATGCCCAGGGCTGCCGCCTTGATGCGGGCGTTGATGTCTTTTGAGACAAAGAAGACCTCCCTGCCTTCCTGCTGCAACTGATATGCGGCGAGGATGATACGGTTGTCCATCTTGTCGTTAAGAAAGCCGACATCCCGCGGATCAGCGTGGGTAAGCGCTACCCACAGACGCGATCCGTTGTCCATCTTCGCACCTTCGCGAAGGTTTCCGTGCTTTCCAATGGTGTCTATGAGCCGTATTGCGTGGCGTGCGTTTCTACCGCGCTCGTCGGAATAGCTTTTCAGCTGATCAAGCTCTTCGAGCACCCAGAGCGGTACCACGACATCAACGCCACGGAAACTCAATATGGCGTCCGAGCGGTGAATGAACACGTTCGTGTCGATGACAAAGGTTTTAGCCAGTCTCACTGAGGATGCCATAATTCCCCCTGTCTTATGGTAGCACAGTCCTGAATAAACGATACTGAGCGTCTGCCTGTGCGTCGAACATTCCGCTCCCGTTAACGGTCGCACACCCGGCCTGTTCGGCCCGTTTCAGGATGGGAGTCATCGGTGGCGTATAGATAATATCGTAGACCGTCTCGGTTCCACCAAAGCGATACGCCGGGATGGGGTCTCCCTCGAGGTCGGGGTGCATACCGACAGAGCTGGTCTGGACAATGAGGTCGCCGTAGACGCCGAGTTCGGTACCGTCGCCGGGCAGAGCGGCAGCACTGAGCGGAGCGCTCTGCCCTTGATCGCGCAGAATCGCACCGAGTTCCGCGACCAGCGTCTGCGCCCGGGACAGGGTGCGATTGCACACGAGAACCGGTACACCTCCGGAAGCCAGAGCGTACACCGCGGCCCGGGCCGCCCCTCCCGCACCCAGTACCGTTGCTCCGCGGAATGTCGAAAGGCGGTCCCGGATACAGCTCAGAAATCCCTCAATATCAGTGTTTACACCTCGATAGGCTCCATCCGGCTCCCGAATCAGCGTGTTGCAGGCGCGCGTCGCTGTGACCCCTTCGTTCACCGTAGCCGCTGCCCGAGCCGCCGATTCCTTGTGCGGTACCGTCACGCTGATCCCCGAGAGGGGAAGCTCACGCGCAAGCTCCATGAACTCATCGAAATCGTCGACTCGAAAAGGTACGTACAGGGCATTCAAACCGTCTGCCCGAAACCGCCGGTTGTGGTACTCGGGTGACTTCGAGTGAGCGACGGGATCTCCGGCGACCGCGAAGTATCGTGTGACTGATCCTGTCTTCCCGTGTGCGAAGAGCGTCTGAAGGACATCCGGCGCAATATGCCCGCTTGCAGCCTGCTGTACGTCCGCGGCACTCGAGAACGTGAAGAGGTTGCCAAACGCGTGTCCCATGATTCGACTCGCAACCCCATACGAGCCCATTCCGAGGACAACATGAGGCTCCGCGTGCGCGCGTGCCGCGTGCAGGAGACGTCGGAAGTCAGCGATTCCGGTCGGACGCGCAGCGATCTTCGCACAGTCGCCAATCGCGGAGAGACGCTGTAATTCGGTGTCGAGGTCCGCTGGAACACTGTCCATGCAGTGGCGGCTGGCGATGACGGTAATACCTGCTGCACGCGCCGACTGCACGATGCCAAGGCGGTCAGGAAGCCCGGGCAGATCGGCCTCGATGTCGATATGCGTGAACCCTGCGGAAAGCATCCGTTTCAGCAGAGCAATACGGTCAGTCTCACTGCCCTTCCAGTGGCCCCCATCGACTTCGCGACGCACCGTCAGAATGCTGTCGACGCCGTGAAAATCGCTCACACCAGCTTTCGGATCCGCCCGAAGATTCTCCTGTTCCGAGGCGTCGAGCAGATCTACCCTCAGCTCAACCATGTCGACGTGGGATCGATACTGCCGGAACAGCGCGTTGTTCTGCGCCATCGTTTCAGCGGTCAGACACAGGCAGATATCCGGCATATCAGAAGTCCATCCTGTACAGATAGATGTCATAGATCATCCCGTCGCCGTCAACGTATACCCTGAGTTCCAGAGGATGATCATGACCCGATAACGTGAACGACGCGCTTTCACCGGAATCGCGATTCCATTCGGGTGCCCCGATCTCGAAGGCGACATTCTCAATCATGTCGCCGATACTGACGCCGTACAGAGAGTGCTGCGATCGCTCGTCTACACGCATCTGCCAGACCTCGTTTTCAAAAAAATAGAAGTAGCGGTAGTCCGCGTACAGAAACACGACGAAGTGATCCGCATCTGAAGCGGTTTGCTCGACAAACAGCCGGTCGGGTGCTCCATAGCGTTCGATGATTTCAGACGGTGGTACGCCGATGAGTTCAGTTCCCATTGATCGTGCCGGAACTATGAACACGAAGGTTGCGACAAAGCCTATTGCGAAACGTTGAAGCCAGGACACCTGCCACAGACTATGTGCCACTGGTCACATGTCCTTTCTCGAGTAAACGCTTCATTGCCGGCTCGTCGACGGCACCGGCGAAGTAATATCCCTGTATGAGGTCACACCCGATTGTACGAAGGAACTCGAGCTGGCACTCGTACTCGACTCCTTCGGCAAGTATCTGCAGGCCCAGACTTTTCCCGAGCGTAACTATGGCCTTCATAATAGCCTGATCTCCGGTATTGCTGCACAGATTGTCCACAAAGCTCTTATCGATCTTGAGGGTGTCGACCGGCAGCTGCCTGAGATATGCAAGAGAACTGTAACCGGTGCCGAAGTCGTCTATGAGAAGCGATATACCCAGCTTCCTGAGCTCCTTCATAGCCTGTATGGTCTCCGTTGGATCATTCATGACCATGGTTTCGGTCAGCTCGATCTTCAGGCTCCTGGGATCAATCCCGACAGCACTGATCGTGGCCTGTATGCGTTTTGTGATATCCGGCTGTATGAACTGTGCCGGTGACAGATTCACCGAGAGTCTCATATCCGCAAATCCGGCGTTCTGCCATGACTTCAGGGTCCGACATGCGTGAAACAGGATCCACTGTCCAAGCAGCCGTATGTCACCGTTGTCTTCAAGGATGGGTATAAACAGAGCCGGTGATATCTGTCCAAGTGAGGCGTGCTCGAAGCGTACCAGGGTCTCTGCCGCCACCAGAACACCGTCGGGTGAGACAATAGGCTGGTATACCAGACCAAAGCCCTTAAAATCGTCCGCAATGGACTCGCGCACTGCCCGTTCCACTTTCTGCCGGAAGGCCCGTTCTTCTCCCAGGCGCCGGCTGTACGATACAACAGTCGAGCCGGTATCTTCAGCCCGATCCACCGCGGCGTGTGCGAACTCAAGGAGATCATCAAGCGTCGTCGCGTCTTCAGGATATCGCGCAAGGCCAATGTGAGCGCCAAGAACGATATCGTCGGCAGGAGGCTCATGAGGCTGGGACACTACGTCGGCAATTGAGCGGGCGCAGGATAGCGCTGAGGGAAGATCAGTGGCCTCTGCCGACAGAAATACGAACTCGTCGGACCGGTCAGACTGAAACAGAAGCGCGCCGGCGCGTGATCGAGTGCGCACAACCGTCTTGAACAACAGAATGTTGTCCCGGTCACGCGTCGCACGAATGCGTCTGTATCCGCGGCTCAGCCGGACTATTCCCACGAGGAGATGCGATATCGGGCCGTCGGCATGATCGGCCCCAACCCCGTTTTCCATGAAGAACGGAGCGCTCTGTGGCAGGGCCTGAACAACTGCCTTCAGGGACTCGCCGGAGAGAAGTTTCGAAAGAGACCGAAACAGAACGCGGCGGATAGGGAGCCCGGTTGTCGGGTCAAGATTTACAATGTTCTCGAGTTCTTCAAGATGACTTCTGAGGCGACGGTTTTCTTCCTGTAGCGCCACGACCTCTTGAACGTCCTCGAGTGAGCCGTCTGCGCTTTGTATTACATCATCTGTGGTCACGCGAGAACACTTCCTAGGCTATACTATACCGGAGCAGGATTCTGAAAACAAGAAAGCTTAAATTTCTTCGCTACGCACTGGCAGACCGCAGAACTCGCTGATCGATTCCCCAATGGACCAGAGGTCTGCGACGTCGGTCGATTCTTCCAGGAACTCGGGTTTTTGCGACTTTGAGATGAGATACAGCTTCCCCAGCTCTTTTCGCCGGGGTGAAAGCGCATTCCGGCCGGGTGTCAACATGCCGCCGCGGGCGTATTCCGTTCCACCCTGTTGCCTGAACCCGCGGAACAGGACGATTTTCCGGATCAGAATCTCCTGCAGATCGGGAAACAGGAACTCCTTCTGTGCGACTCGAACACCGAAAAGGCGTCTGCTGACGCCTATAACACCTCGACGCCGATCGACCTGCGTTACCGTGTTCCAGCCTGCGACCGAAAGCGACACGATGATCATGAGCAGATAGAAGACGAGTCCCGCGTTGACTCCGGTGAACGGGATATCCGACCAGCCGCTGAGAAGGCCAGCCAGGAGTATCAGGGAAATCCCGCCGTACAGACCCCGTCTCCAGGGGCTGATCTGCATCTTAAGCGAATCTTCCGAAACTTTTCTCATACTCAGACGCGAGCGTACCGAAATCATACGGGTATCATCCGTTGGGCGGATTATGGCAGGCTATCACGTGTCCGTCCCTGCTCTTTTCCAGAAGCGGGATGATCTGTGAACAGCTTTCGATGCGATTCGGACACCGCGGATGGAAAGTACAGCCTTTCGGTGGGTTCACTGGACTCGGCACATCCCCTTCGAGGATCCGTTCCTGTGTCTTGATCTCCGGATCCGCGACCGGAATCGAACCGAGAAGGCTTATGGTATACGGGTGTCGTGGATTATTGTAGAGCTGTTCGCCGGTACCGAGTTCTACGATTTTTCCGAGGTACATAACCGCTACACGATCGGAGATGTACTGGACGACACTGAGATCGTGGGCGATAAAGAGATACGCCAGTTCGAAGTCGTCCTGCAGGCTTATGAGAAGGTTGACGATCTGCGCCTGCACGGACACATCAAGGGCGCTGACCGGTTCATCGCAGACGATCAGCTTTGGCGTGAGCGCCAGGGCTCGCGCGATACCAATTCGCTGTCTCTGCCCGCCAGAGAATTCGTGGGGATACCGGTTCGCCGCGTTGCGCGGAAGACCGACCTTGTCGAGCAGCTCCATGACCCACTTGTTCAGACGTGCACCTTTGTGTGTTCCGTAGGTATGCGGGCCCTCTCCGATAATGTCCGAAACCACCATCTGCGGGTTCAGGCTTGCCCAGGGATCCTGAAAAACCATCTGAACGTTCCGACGCATCTTATGCATCTGATCCCGACCCATACTCAGGATATCCTGCTGCATTGCCTTGCGGCGGGCGATGTTCCGGTTTTTCCGGATCTGGTTCCTGAGTTCTCGTGTCTTCTGTCCGGCGCCGCGCACCCGGCCTGAAGCAATGACGTCGTCAAGCTGGCTCTGCAGCTGCTCGTACTCGAGGTCAAACTGCTCGACCTCTGCCACGACAGCCGGGTCGGGGTCAAGCCAGACGCGCCCCCTGTCAGGCTCATACAGACGAAGCACACAGCGACCGACCGTCGTTTTTCCACAGCCGGACTCGCCAACAAGACCAAGCGTCTCGCCTTTTTTGATCTGCACGTTCACACCGTCGACGGCTTTCAGAGGGATAGACTTACTCGAAAAAACGCTGGCTTTAACCGGGAACGTTTTCTTGAGGCCGCGGATGTCTATTAGGGTTTCAGTTTTCGAGCTCACTGTACTAGTTCCTTGCTGTAGGGGTATCTGTCTTGGAGCCGTCGGCGGAGCTTTTCTTTTTGCCGGAATTCTTCTGCTGGTTCTTCAATACGCGTTTACCGGCGGCTCCGAGATCCCGCTTGCTTATGACCCGTACTTCATCGTGGTGGAGAAAACAACGGACCTGATGCCCCGGTGCCACTTCCACTGTCGCGGGTTCCGCTTCCCAGCACTTTTTCATGGCCTTCGGACAGCGCGGAGCAAAGCGACACCCCCGGGGAAACCGTCGTGCATCGGGCAGTGAGCCCGGAATGGCATTGAGCAGTTTCCGGCTTCCGTCTGCGTTGACCTTCCTGTCACCGAGGACCGGCACCGACCCGAGCAGACCCTGTGTGTAGGGGTGCAGTGGATTCTTGAAGATCTCGTGTACCGTCGAGGTTTCGACCGCGACTCCGGCGTACATGACCATAACCCGGTCGGTGAAACTTGCGATGACCGCGAGGTCATGTGTAATGAATGCGATCGAGGTGTCTTTCGTCTCTTTCAGCTGCCTCATGAGGCGAAGAATCTGCGCCTGTATGGTCACATCAAGAGCCGTGGTCGGTTCGTCGGCAATCATGACGGTAGGCTCGCATGCCATCGCAATCGCGATCATTGCCCGTTGACGCAGCCCCCCCGAAAGCTGAAAAGGGTACTCGTTCACACGCTCTTCGGGATCGGACATACCAACCATGCGCAACAGACGCGCCGCTTCCGTTATGGCATCCTGTTTCCCGATATCCCGATGCAGACGGAGAACTTCAGAGATCTGAAATCCGATCGTAAACACAGGGTTGAGACTCGTCATGGGCTCCTGGAAGATCATCGATATCTCGTTCCCCCTGACCTTCCGCATCTCATCGTCGCTGATTTTCAGGATATCCCGGCCTTTCAGGGAAATTTCCCCGGAAATGATCCTGCCGGGCGGATCCGGAACCAGGCGCATCATGCTCATTGAGGTGATAGACTTCCCGCAGCCGGATTCCCCTACGATTCCCAGCGTTTCCCCACGACCCAGGGTAAAGTCGACACCATCCACCGCCCGGATAATGTAGTCGTGCATGAAGAAATAGGTCGCCAGATCCTTTACTTCGAGTACGTTGTCCATAATTTAATGCTTGCTCCGTGGGTCGACTGCGTCCCGTATACCGTCACCGAAAAAGTTCCAGGCCAGAATCGCGAGAAAGATCAAAAATCCGGGCCAGAGTATCCAGGGGAAGTCTCTGACGACCCGGTAGTTGCGGGCAACGGAAAGCATGTTGCCCCAGCTCGCCTGCGGTTCTACGATGCCGAGTCCGAGCAGACTCAAAGCAGCCTCACCAAGTATAAACGAGGGTATAAGCAGCGTTACCTGCACGATCGAATAGGAGAAGGTATTCGGCAACACGTGCTTCCGAATGATTTTCCAGTGGGACAGACCGAGCGTCCGGGCGCTCATGACAAAATCCTGCGTCTTGATCGAAAGAACCAGACCCCGAATTATGCGGGCAAAACTTGCCCACGCTATGAATGCCGTCGCGACGACGATCAGAAAGTATACCTGTATGGAATCGAGATTCGCCGGAAAAGCGGCCCGGAGAGTCAGAAGAAGGTACAGGCCGGGAAAGGCGATAACGATCTCACACAATCGCATTATGAGGTTATCAGTTTTTCCACCGGCGTATCCGGCGATGCCCCCGAGCGTCAGTCCCAGGGTAAAGGTAATTGCCGCACCAATAAGGCCGACGGTCATTGATACGCGTGATCCGTGTATGAGGCGTGAAAGCAGGTCTCTGCCGTTCCGATCGGCACCGAAGGGGAAGAAGCCACCGGTCCGTGATGTCACAAAGTGACGGCGGGTTTCAAACATACCCATGAAACGATACGGAATACCTTCGGCGAACATGCCGACGAAGTTCTTGTTGCCGCGTGCGAGATAGATAATCCGGTCTCGCTCGACGTCGTCGATTGTAACCGTATCGAGGACAAACTCTTCAACATGATCGACACGGTCGTCTGTCTCGAGATCCCGTATCGCCTGTTGCAGTCGGACAAGCCGCTCATCCCCTTCGGGTATGCGCAGCTGTCGCTGAACCCCGTCGATCAGTTCGGACTCCCGCTGCATCTGGTTACTTGCAACGGCGACAAACCGGTGGGTTCTTCGACCGGGCTGCAAAGGTACGATAATCGCTCGCATGGTGTGTTGCGGCACGACTCTGTACGTCCGGCGGGCGATGTCCGTCTGTATATACTCCCACACGAATGGCCTGAACTCGCGTCCACCGTCCGGGTTGGTGTAGAACCAGGTAATCTGGCTCGGCGCGTGAAACGGCTTTCGACTGTCGCTGTACGTCATATCGTAGGGAGCGAGAAAGTCAGCAAAAATAACAATAAAGTAGAGAAACAGCAGTATTCCGAGACCGATGCGTCCGAGCGTGTGCTTGCGGAAGCGTCGTACATAGATAGTCCATATGGACTCTCCGTGCTCGTCACCCTGCGAATCGTAATGCTCCAGAATCTCTTCGGAGACGGTATCGGTATTGATTGGTTCCAATGGTTCTTTATCAGACATCAGCTTATCCTCACTCGCGGGTCTACCAGGGCAAGCGCAATATCGGCGAGAAGATTACCGATCACCAGCAGGACTACTCCGTACACGAGACTACCGACAACCAGATACAGGTCCTGACTGAGAACAGCCTCAAGAAGTACGCTTCCGAGGCCAGGCCAGGCGACGACGATCTCCACGAGCGCTGCGCCGCTCATGACATTACCGAGTTGAAAACCCAGAAGCGTGATCATGGGATTAATGGCGTTGCGGAGCGCGTGCATGTACACGACCTTGTTCTCCGTCTGCCCCTTCGCGCGAGCAGTCGTCACGTACTGTTCGTTCATGATCTTGAGCATCTCACCCCGCATGACACGAGTCAGCGTTGCCATAACGCTCGTCCCGATAACCACAACCGGTACAATCATATGTCTGAGTACGTCGAAGAACTGCTGCGTCGCCGTCATGTTTCTGAAGCCGACACTCGTCATACCGCCCAGCGGCAGCCAGTTGCCCGTCGAAGAGATCAGATACAGGAGCAGAAAGGCCAGAAAGAAATTCGGAATCGCGAGCCCGAAGAATGCAAAAATCGACACGAACTGATCTTTCCAGTTGTACTGGTTTGTAGCCGCAAAAACGCCCATTGGAATGCTTAAGACCCAGGCAAACACCAGCGACGTCAATGACAACAGTATGGTATTCCACGCGCGTTGACCGACAATCGCGAATACCGGAGCCCGATATGTACGGGAAAAACCGAAATCACCCTGAAGGGCGTTCCAGATATACTGGAAAAACTGTGCATACCAGGGCTGATCCAGTCTGAACTGCCGTCGAAACATCTCAAGCTGATCCCGACTGATCGCCGGGTCGAGCTCCATCTGTGAAAACATGTCTCCCGGGGCCAGCTGTATAAGGGCAAACCCGAGCGCGAGGACGGCCAGAACTATGGGAACCATCTGGGCAAGACGTCGCAGGATATAGGAGAGCATGGCGGGTGACAGCCAGAGCAGCCTCACCATCCAGAGCGCGCCTTCGGTAAGAACGACAGCAAAAAAAAGATTCGTCCCGCCCGACACCAGCATTACAATCGCCAGTGCGTCCAGGATGAATGTGAGTCGCCAGTTGAATTGTTTCAGTGCTTTCATGCAGACCCTTCCGCGAACCCCATGGGATGATCCCGACGTATCGACAAGGACGACAGGCAGGATGAAGTTACGCGGCAGCGGAACTCAGAACGTAGCTGAGCCCCGCTGCCGCGTGTGCACTCTATCGTGCACACCTGCGGCGCGGCGACGCCCGAAGGCATCGCCGGTGGCACATCACCGGAAACTCCGGTGATGTTTCGTGACTTAGCGGCGGAACATTCGAGAAACGATCGCGACCGCTTCAAACCCGTTTATGGGCTGCGGCTTCACGTTGCCGAGGTCGGCAGATGCTGCAACCATGACAGCCGGGTTGAAGGTAAAGACCCAGGGAACCTCTTCGATCCAGATTTCCTGCAGTCTGTGATAACCGGCGGTCCGGACGGACTCGTCGAGTGTGTAGTTCGCGTTAAGCTCCCCACGTCCAAACCAGATGTCGTCTACTTCCTGCTCCCAGTCACGCAGAGGCGATTCCTGGTTCGGGTGACTCATGTGGAGGTTACCTCGACTCGGGTAGACATTGGCGCCACTGATCGGGTCAACACTACCGGTCAGACCGATAATGATCGCTTCCCAGTCAAAGCTGCCGACCAGCTGCCCGACGATGGCGTTGAAGTCACCGGGGCGGAACGTGATTTCGATTCCGATCTCACGTGCTTCCTGCGAGAAGAGTTCACCGATACCGACACGCTGACTGTTGTCAGAGTTGGTCTGCAGGGTGAATGCAATGCGGTTACCGTCGGGATCCTGTCGCCAGCCGTCTCCGTTCTGATCGACGTAGCCGATTGAGTCAAGGAGATCAGCTGCTGCTTCCGGGTCGTAGGGGAACGCAAGCTCGGGTGATCGCTCGAGGTAGAAGGGGCTGAACTGCGGTACAAAACTGTACTGCGGAAAGCCGAACCCGAATGCGATGTTGTCAATTATGGTCTGGCGGTCTACGAGATGCGCCATTGCCTGGCGGAATGTTCTGTTGTTGAACCATTCGAGGCGATACTCGTCAAGCGGGCCGTCCCAGTTCTGGTTGAAGGTGATAAACTGCGTTGACGCAGCCGGTCCAACTTCATACAGACGGATACTGAGCTCATCCTGGCGGTCCACAAGCACGGCGTAGTCTTCACCGCGGAACGCGGAGCTGCCGCTACCGTAAATGTCGATTTCGCCTGCGAGGAATCGCTGCAGCGCTGTGTCGTTATCGGGCACTACGCTGAAAACGACTTCGTCAAGATAAGGAAGCTGCGTACCAGCTTCGTCGCGCTCCCAGTAGTTGGGATTGCGGCTCAGGACAATGCGCTGTCCGGGAACATATTCGGCAACCATGTACGGGCCGCTGCCGACGAGTGTGGAGATATCGGCGTCGACACCCCAGAAACTCTGCATGCGTCCGTAGCCCTCTGCCTCGATGACGGGCTCGAGAATGTGACGCGGGGCCGGGGGAAGACCGGAAAGGGTCAGAAGACCCGCATAGATTTCCGAAACGCTTACGCGAACGGTGCGGTCATCGATTGCTTCCCAGACAGCCATTTCGCCGCCAACAAGCTGTGACGAACGGGCGTTACTTCCAACTTCCTCGTTCTGCACCAGTTCAGCGCTGAATACGAAGTCGTGGGCGGTAATAGGTTCTCCGTCACTGAACCGGAGACCTTCCCGAAGCGTGAAGGTCACAGAAAGCTCGTCGTCCGACACTACCCAGCCTTCTGCCATGGAGGGCTCGAAATCGAGAGTGTGCGTGTTTCGACGGAGCATGCCCGAGTGCATGAGTGCAGTTATGACGGTCGATGAGGTCTCTGCTGCTACCCAGTCGTTGAATGTACGGGGATCGTTGGTCGTTGCAAGGGTTACGCTTCCGCCTCGCTGACCGAGTTCCCAGCCTGCTTCACGATCGATGGCCCGAAGACCTTCGATCTGAGATACTGCTCCCTCCTCGTCTACGTCGAGGATATCCGGAGCCTCCCGACCGCCCCCGGCGAATGCCGCCGCGGCTGCAAATAGCAGAACGGTCAGGAGTGTTACAAAAAACCTGTAGTTCTTCATCCATGCCTCCTTATATTGGTGTGGATGTAATATGGGAAACTGTATCAGAGGTTGTGAAGTTTTGACAAGCGATTGTTATCAGATCAACACACAGTTTTGTGTGATTACGATTTTTCAACTACATATATGTAGGATCACGAAATCTCGTTTTCGCGAAGTTTGCTCGATATAATGTGAAATAAATCGTTTTAACTTGTCCTGTTTCGCATTATCAACGTATAATTCGACGACGATTCTTTAAGGGGTTCCTGCATGGCCGACGCTATTTCCGAGCACATCATTCTGAGACTCGCCCGATACCTCCGGGTACTACAGAAACTGAGATCACTTGGCTTCGTAAAAGTGTTCTCGAACAACCTCGGCGACGCTATCGGTGTCACACCGGCTGTTGTGCGCAAGGACTTCTCAATGATCAGTATTACCGGAAACAAACGCGGTGGCTATACCATTGACTACCTGATTCCGGAACTCGAGCGCATTCTCGGAAAACGTGAAACCCAGAATGTCGTACTCGTTGGTTGTGGAAAGATAGGCCGCGCGCTTATGGAGTACCAGGAGTTCAGGAAGGAAGGCATAATCATCAAGGCCGCTTTTGACGTCGATGAGAGTCGGATCGGCAGTCACAGCGACATCCCCGTACTCCATACCGAAAAGCTTGCCGACTACGTCGTTGAAAACGGTATTCGCGTTGGTATCCTTGCGGTACCTGACACATCGGCTGCGTCCGTCTTCGAAATCATGATGCAGGCCGGTATTCGGGGTTTTCTGAACTTTACGACGGTTGAACTGAAGTGCTCGGGCAAGTGTCCCGATGACGGATGCGAAAGCGAGTGCATCGTGCAGAACGTAAACATCAGTCTCGAAATCGAGAATCTCTTCTACCTGGTAAACCTGAAAAGCTCCCTGCACTCGAGTACATGACGATCAAACCGGCATCGTTTCACGAGGTAGACGTGGCCGAAGAGCTGCTCGTCCGGAATGAACGGGGTTTTTCGTCCCTGAACTCGCAACTCGTCGACCTGCGAAGTCGGGCGGCTGGCATTGTACACCGCATGGACCGTTCCTACTGGCTCGGACGCATCGAGATGCTTCTTGGTATGCAACAGACCTTCGTTTCGCATGACAGAACGGCCGCATCGCATTTTCTGGCGGCGCGCCACTACGCGCTGGATACCCTCGAACAGCAGGAGTTCAGCGACGCGTGGCGTCTTCTGTCGGACGCAATGGGACAACTCCTGCTGATTCGCGGACCGGTCTTTCAGTTCCTGTACGGTATGAAGGCCAGGGATGCGGCTCTGCGTGCGCTTGATCTCGACTTCGGGAATATCCGGGCTCACATAGCGGCAGCCGGGTGGTACCTGAATGCGCCGTCGTTCGCGGGCGGAGACACAGGTCACGCCGTCGATATTCTGGAACAGGCGGGTGGGACCGATAACATCACAAAACTCGAACAGTTTCTCGTGTGCTGCCTGCTTGCATATGCATATTACGAGAGTGACGCGACCGATTACTCGGTTGAGTTCTACAAACGCGCCCTGAACCTGTATCCGAAAAGCGCGTGGCTGAAGTCAATCGGGCGGAGTATCGAGCTCGCGTAGACGAGGCGCAATCTGTCTATACGTTCATGAGAATTTCACGGGGTTTTGAACCGTTCTGCGGCCCGACGATGCCGACCCGCTCCATCTCTTCGACCATGCGAGCAGCGCGATTATAGCCGATCTTCAGACGACGCTGCAGATAACTCGCCGACGCCTTGCGCGAAGTCTGCACAATCTGCATCGCCTTCTCCATCAGCGGATCTTCCAGTTCCTCCTGTACGAAGTCGTCGTCTTCCTCGATAAAGATCTCGTCATCGATGTAATCCGGCTCACCAAGAGTCCGGACATGCTGCACCACGCGTTCAATTTCTTCGTCACTCAGGAATGCACCCTGAATACGGTTCAGCGCCGGATCCCAGGCACTTGTCAGAAGCATGTCACCGCGTCCGAGCAGTTTTTCAGCGCCCTGTCCGTCGAGAATGATACGACTGTCGACCTTGCTGGATACCATGAAGGCGATGCGCGACGGAATGTTCGCCTTGATAAGCCCGGTTATGACGTCGGTGCTTGGCCTCTGAGTCGCCAGAACCAGGTGGATTCCAACCGCTCGACTCATGGCCGCAAGACGCGCGAGCGTCTGCTCGAGTTCCTTACCGCTGGTCGCCATGAGGTCGGCGAATTCGTCGACGACAACCACTATGTACGGAAGTTTTTCGGTTGCAAGCTCTCGCTGCTCGATCCGCTTGTTGTAGCTTTTCAGGTCCCGCACCTGAAGCTTGTCCAGAAGCTGATAGCGTCGCTCCATCTCGTAAAGGCACCACTGAAGCGCCTGAAAAGCCTTCTTCGGTTCGGTGATCACCGGAGTAAGAAGATGCGGAATATCATTATAAAACTTGAGTTCGACGATCTTCGGGTCAATAAGGACCATCTTCACTTCGTTCGGCGATTTTCGGTACAGGATGGAACAGATAATCGAGTTTACACAGACACTCTTTCCACTACCGGTTGCGCCGGCAATGAGGAGATGAGGCGTCTTTGCCAGATCTATTATCTGCGCATCCCCGGGAATGTCTTTTCCAATCGCAAGCGGAATGTCGTGATCACCACTTGTAAACTCACGTTCCTGTATAAGATCCCCGAAGCTGACGATAGCTCTGTCATGGTTCGGGACCTCTATACCGACCGCATGCCTGCCGGGAATCGGAGCGACTATGCGCACTGTCTGGGCGGCCAGTCGCAGTGCGATGTTGTCGGCAAGGTTTACGATCTTTGTAAGCTTAACGCCCCGGGCGGGGAGAATCTCAAACATGGTAATGACCGGCCCGCGTCTGATCCCGGTTACTTCGGCTTCGATACCGAACTCCTGAAGGGTTATCCGAAGCGTCTCCGCGGCATCCCGTGTCTTCTGGTCGATTTCCCAGTAATGTTTGTCCGGATACTCGTTCAGCAGACCCTTAACCGGTACGTGATATCGTTTCTGTCGTTTTCGGCGGACAGGCTTCCTCACCACCGGTTCCGGTTCCGACGCGTCTGCGCCGACAGGCGCACCGTCGCCAACAGGTTCTTCTTCGTCCGGCTCGTCTGAACCTTCCCAGAACTCGTCCACATCTTCGTCGGCATCGTCTTCG
>SKXQ01000034.1 GCA_007128315.1 Spirochaetaceae bacterium
CTCTATCGACTGTCCCGGCGTGTAACGCTCTACATCGGCCCAGGACACCGGTGAAACCAGATACTGTTCGATCGCTGCGTCTCGCGATGGAAAGTACTCAGGCACCACAGGGGTGCCGAAGCGCTGACTACGAACGTGAACACAGTCCGGTGTACGGGTTACACCCGACAGAGTCAGATCATCACCCAGCATGAACAGCGGACGACCTGCAGCCTGAAACAGCGCGGTGTTGCGAAGCGCACCGCGGTCGCGCTCAACCTCTTGGGGTCCGCAGAAGGCGAACTCCGTAACCTCTGAATCAACACCGATTTCGGCGGCCACATCTTCTGCCAGTTGTGCTCGGTCATCGAGCGTGGTGAACGATTCGACTGCCGTCTTACTCCCAGTCGTGATCAGATCTCGAAAGTCGCCGGGAGCAGATCGACCGCACAAAAAGCGGATACCCGGCGCGTAACTGCCGTCAGTTTCTTGAGTCGCCGCGGCCACAGACCCCACGAGCCGGACCGATTCGGCAACACGCCCCCCGGTCGGAACAACAATCGCCGAATACCGATCCGGTACTTTCGCGTCTGAGGTTCGAGAAGACTCTTCGATGCCTGCCGGAAGCGGGTACAGGAGTTCGTTGGCAATGAGCTCGTTAATGAGCTCTTCGACCTCGCGGCCGTCAAGATGCGAAAAAACGCTATCGCGTAAAGAGTCCACCGCTTCGTGACGGCTTACCGGGAAACGGAACGCTTTTAGTACTTCCTGATGTGCAGTGGTGAGCAGGACGACAGACCCGTTGGGTTTGCGGACAACACTGCGCAAATCCTCGAGTACCACTGTCCGAAATAACGCGTTTACGAAGAGCGTATGCTGCGCCACTCGAATCTAACAGAAAAAAACATTAGTGTTAAAAAACACAAAGCTATCGTCTTCCAGCACACGCCACTGCTCGGGTTGATCGAGGCGAAAACTTACAATGCGGCCGCGACCATCCAACGAATCATCCAGATTAGTATCAAACTGCTGATCAATAACGATTATCTGATCGTCAGGACGCGTAGCGACAAATCGACGAGGCCCCCAGAACTCACCGGGTTCCGGACGATTCTCATCGCGCGGGGCAGAGCCATAGGTTCTGAGATGGTTCAGATCAAGGTCGTAGACAAGCACCTGCTTGTCTATGGGATCCGCAACAAAGACTCGGTTTGCCATGACCATGACATCGCCGAACCATCGCGGGTCGCCGGACCCTGGAAAAGGTGATTCGAACTGTACACTACGTACAACTTCTTCCGTCTCGATGTTCAGTTTCAGGACGACCGGTGTTCGTTCATCGAACGTTGCCGCGACGATAAACAGATACTCACCTGTGGGATCGACGGATAGACCGGAGACCGATCGGAACCATGGATTTTCGAGAAACCCGTTGATAGGGAGGCCGGAAGTTAGAAGCTGACCGTCGAAATCAAAGGTCCAGATACCGTAGTTCTCCGTGTCGCTTCCATACACGTACAAGCGCTCGGTCGAAGAATCAACAGAAAGCGCACTATTCTGGTACACAACATTGGTCTCGATATCCGACTCAACAAGCCCGCCACCGATGGAGCTAAATGCGACTATGGCCGCGCTTGTTTGTATGTCGCTAACAACCCACAATCGGCCAGAGTCATCATACACCGCATCACTAGGTTGTAACGTAATTTCACCGAGATCGTCGCCCGAAATCGAGCGTTGAGCCCTGTTCTCGATATCTGAAATCTGCACAAACCGGTTATTTTGGTTATCAACAATCACCGGCCCCGGCGTAACAGGAACCCGCACCCGCGTCTGTCGCCCGGGCGCGACCGATGCAACCATCTCCCCTGCATAAACGTCGTAGTCCCCGTCCTCATTGATCGAGAAAATGCTGAAACGGCGGTTTCGACCGCCAGGCAGTTCGAGCGTTGTGGTCCCGGAGCCACGAGGACCGAGCTGTTCCGTAATTGTCTCCATACCGGGAGCGGAAACCTCAAGCTCGAAGGCTCCGATGCGCTCGGGTACCGGTCCCGTCAACGACAGGTCCAGTCGGGCAGGTTGTGTAGACTGGTGCAGAACATCCGAACATGACGCCAGGACAAAAAGTGAAACTGCAACGGCGAACAGGGCGCGACGTGAAGCTGATCTCATGAGGCTACTCTCCTAAAGCAACATTGCCCGCACAGGAGTCTGTAACAAATGAGGAAAAAACATGCGGGATCGGTGTAGTATCACCTGGTAGCGGCATTGCGCACAGGTGTGACAGGGCAGGAAAACAGAGTAATACCGTCTGTTTATCCGCTAATAACATTACTCTTTCACTGTAACACGGCCCGGCACATAATTCAAAGGAAGCGAACGAGCCGTCCTCAACAGGGCGATTCACTCGTAGACAGAATGACGATAGTCACCCAACGAACGTACTAACGGTTACCGCTACGCCGATCGCCGCGAGCATGAGTGACATGACGGTAAACCAGCGGGTGCTGTGACTGCGCATATCCTCGAATCGCCGTTCGTTCTGCTCGAAGCCCTGCTTCATGAGCTCCCGCTGTGCTTTCAGTTCTTCCTCTAACCGGACCATCCGCTCTCGGACCTCTATGTCTCGCTCGTACGTGACATCGCGCATCCAGCTTCCGAGATTCCCCCGAACGTAACGTCCAATTGAATCAAGTACTTCGGCTGACAGTTCCATAGTCGGCTCCATGTAGCACACCTCCACACATAAATACCGCAGGGGTACGCCATCTGATTGGGATAATACTAAAAAAACGCTTATTATGACGATACACAGCAAGACAACGAGGCTCGTAACGCGTGCCTGAAGCAGGCCCTTAGAATAGCGCCCCGCCTTTATTCACATCCGTGTCAAAATAGCCGAACGAACCGACGCCAAAGGTTTCCCAGACCTGCGAAGACCCAGAGCGAAACCGCACGACCCGACCCGTACCGTCGATATTCGGGTACATGGTGTCGTAGGTAAAGTCTTTCTGATCGATAATGATGATGTCCTCGCTATGCCGCGTCGCCACAAAGTGCCGGGGACCCCAGAACTCTCCTGGAAGCGGATTCTCGACCGTGACTCTCCGGCCCCAGCTTTCCTGCAGCTCCATGTTCAGGTTGTATCGATACACAG
>SKXQ01000013.1 GCA_007128315.1 Spirochaetaceae bacterium
CTATTGAGAACGAGGAGATTGTGGGAGTTGCTTTGAGGTGGGCGTATTATCGTGGAGTCGATTACCGGTCCGCCGACGAAGATCCGTATGCGGGCATCTACGATCAGCATGTGGAATCCCTCCAATACCTTCTCGGTGCCACCGGCGTCGATGAAATCGTAGAGCGGACCGTCCATATGGAGGGAACTCCCTCCGGCCCAGCGCTCGAGGCAATACAGACACAAGATGTCGATGGCTTCTCAGCGGCCACGATCCGGTCCGGGAAGATCGCTTCGGCGGTACGGGACGCGTTCAACCGCGGTCGGTATCGCGAATAGATCTACAAGCACTCCATTGTAGTGGCCGTGGGCGGTATGCAGATTACGCTGTGCCCGCGGCCATTCCGCTTTCTGCTGCCTCTTCTCATTACGCAGAAATGATTCAGTCAGGGATCGTTCTTACGGGAATGGAGGGACAGTGTCATTGGTGTTACCGTTCTACAGGACGTAGTGACGGCGAACGTACCCATAGGGAGTAGAGAACTCGCTCGTAGTCCTGGACTCGAGCATATACGCGTCGTCAACCTGGCGACACGGCCACGAATGTTTTATGCTGCAACAATGAAGCATGGTCATGATGTAGATATGCAGGTAATCTCCGCCGCCGAAATGAGCGACCGGGTCCGATTTCTCGATATAACCGACCGGGATATCCGGTACATACACAGAATGCGGCCTGTCGTGGAGCGGCACATAGATCGCATGCTCGATCGGTTCTACGCGCATGTCATGAAGTTCGAGGAAACGAAGCGCAAATTTCGCACGCAGGCGATCATGGATCATGCCCGAGGCGCCCAGCGCGCGCACTGGCTCGAGTACGTGTTCCGGGGTAAGTTCGACGTTGAATACACGAATAAGGCCGTGCAGATTGGCTCGGCGCACGTAAAAATCGGTTTAACGCCGCAGTGGTATCTCGGCGGGTACCTGCTCGTGCTGAATCTGCTCGATCAGAAATGCCGCCAGCATTACCGCTTTCGCCCCCGGGCGCAGAGGCATGCACTCGAAGCGGTGCATAAGGCGGTGTTCCTGGATATCGATCTTGCGATTACCTCCTACCAGGCGCTACGCGACGATCTCATGCTTACTATGGCCAACAAGATCGTCGGGGTCAGCCGCAATCTGTCCACCGATACCTCGAATCAGGCGGCTGCAGTCGAAGAACTCAGCGCACGCATGAAAGACATTGTGCACGCCATGGTCAGTAACAATACGCATGCCAACGAGACGCGAACGCTCGCCGACGAAAACGCCACGCAGGCGCATCAGGGCCTGGCTGCAGTGCAGTCTACCGTTGAAGCGATGCGCCGTATTGCGGAGAAGGTCGACGTTATCGAAGGAATAGCGCGCAACACGAACATACTGTCGCTGAATGCGTCAATCGAAGCTGCCAGGTCCGGGGAAGCAGGCAGGGGCTTTGCCGTTGTCGCGACCGAAGTCGGTCGTCTCGCCGAGAATACCCGCGTTGCTGCACGCGACATTTCGGAACTTGCCCGCCAGAGTACTTCAGCCGCCGAGCAGGCAGGAGCCCTGATAGACGAGATTGTCGCGAGCATCGAGCGTACCGCAGAGCTGGTACAGAAAATCGCACGCGACAGTCAGGACCAGCGCGATAGCGGCGAAGATATCGACCGTGCACTCAGCGAGCTGGACTCGACCATACAGAATACCGCCCGAATTGCAGAAAACCTGTCGTCCCTGGCGGACGACATGGCTGCGCGAAAATGGGACGACGCCGGGGAGACTCCGCTGGCGCTGCCGCCGGGGCACTGACGTCTGTCAGGAAACCGGCTGCGCCTGAAACCGCGTCGCCGGCGCAGTCCGCGACAGCACGTCACCGAGCGTATAGCGACCCGAGGCAATAACCGCAGGTATTCCCGCCTCGGTCAGCATGCGCGCCGCTGCGACCTTCGAGCGCATGCCACCGAGGCCGAGCGCGTTTCCGGTGTTACCGGCCATGGCTTCAATATCCGGCGTGACCTGTGCGACCTCGTCAATGAGGCGTACCGAGTTATCCTGCTTCGGGTCCGATGCATACAGCCCGTCGACGTCGGTCAGCAATACCGCGAGGTCGACCTTCACGTTGATCGCAACGAGCGCGGCAAGAATGTCGTTATCCGAGAAGCTTTTCTGATACTCGAACTCTTCCTTGTCGACCATGTCGTTCTCGTTTACGACCGGAATGATACCCCGCGTCATGTATGCATTGATGATCTGGGTGATGGTAGCGCGTTCGGTGTCGGATGCGAAATTGTGATGCGTCAGCAGTACCTGAGCGACCGAGCGACCCCACTCGCGAAAGAGGTCCTTGTAATAGGTCATGAGCCTGACCTGGCCTATGCCTGAAAGAAGCTGCAGCTCCTGCACGACGTTCGGGCGTGTTTTCATGCCCTGCAGCTCCATGCCCGCCGCGACGGCACCTGAGCTGACGATAATGAAGTCGTGTCCGTTCTCGGCGAGTTCCGCCATTTCCCAGATCTTCGCGGCGAGCCACGGAAAGCGCACCCGGGGACCATCGCTTATAAGTGCGCTGCCGATCTTTACGAGAACTCTCATGAGCCTGACTGCTCCTTCAGGGTACGGTGGGTGAACTGCTTTCGACCCTCCGCGTAGTCGTCGACGATGTGGCCGTCTCCGGAGACACGGTACTGCGTCGTGGTCAGACCCTCAAGACCGACCGGCCCGCGCGCGTGTACTTTGCCGGTGGATATACCGACTTCCGCTCCGAGTCCGTAGCGGAAGCCGTCGGCAAAGCGCGTCGATGCATTCCAGAGCACCGAGCTCGAGTCAACTTCCCGCATAAAGCGCGCCGCGGTCGTGTCAGACCCCGTGACAATCGCATCGGTGTGGTGAGACCCGTAGCGGTTTATGTGCGCAACAGCCTCTTCAAGCGAATCGACTACCCGGATAGAGAGCACAAGATCGTTGTACTCGGTCTGCCAGTCGGCATCCGTTGCCTCCTGCATGGGTACAATCCCCCGGGTCCGCTCGCATCCGCGTAGCTCCACACCCGAAAGCGCGTCAACGATCCCGGGGAGCATGGACGTCGCATCGGCGTGGACAAGCA
>SKXQ01000122.1 GCA_007128315.1 Spirochaetaceae bacterium
ATTTTAGGTAAAAAACTCAATTTTCACGATTATCTGCCGAAACCGGGTGTTCCGGGCGCACGGGCACTACTACCGGGGCCGCCGCCGACGGCCCGTAGCTGCTACGCGTATCCCGGGACGCGGGCCCCCGGGACGCTATCCCTTAGCGCAGCTTCTTCCGTTCGGTCATGAGCAGGACGCGTTTCCGGAGACGAATGGACTTAGGTGTGATCTCCACAAGCTCATCATCCCGGATAAAGTTGATCGATGCCTCGAGGTTCATGGTGTGGGCCGGGGTCAGAATGACGTTGTCGTCACGGCCCGACGCGCGCATGTTCGTGAGCTTTTTGGTCTTGCACGCGTTCACATCGAGGTCGTTCTCGCGGTTGTGTTCGCCGACGATCATGCCTTCGTAGACCGGATCGCCGGGAGATACGAACATGGTTCCGCGCGGCTCGAGGTTGAACAGCGCGTAGGGTACCGCGGTTCCCTGCCGGTCACTCACGAGTGAGCCGGTGAAGCGGCTCGGAAAGTCGCCGCGATAGGGTTCGTAACCCTCGAGGTAGGCGTTCATAATGCCGGTTCCCCGGGTATCGGTCAGAAGCTCGTCGCGAAAGCCGATGAGCGCGCGCGAGGGGACGCTGAACTCGAGGCGGGCCCGGCCGTTGCCGTGGTTAATGAGCCCTTCCATGCGTCCTTTGCGGATAGAAAGCTTCTCGGTTACGATGCCGGTAAAGCCTTCCTCGCAGTCAATGTAGACCCGTTCGATCGGTTCGGTGCGAACGCCGTTTTCCGAGCCGTAGATGACCTGCGGGCGGCCGACGCAGAGCTCGAAGCCCTCGCGGCGCATCTGTTCGATCAGGATTGCCATCTGGAACTCACCACGGCCGCTGACGAGGAACCCCTCGCGGTCTGAGCTCTCTTCGACCTGCAGCGACACGTTGCTCATGGTTTCTTTCTTGAGGCGCTCGCCGATCTTGGTTGCCTGCACGTGCTGTCCTTCGCGTCCGGACAGGGGGCCGTTGTTACGAAGGAAAAGCATCGATACGGTGGGTTCATCGACGGTGATGCGCTTGAGCGCTTTCGGGGCCGCGGCCGTGCAGATTGTGTCACCGATGTGGACTTCGTCTATGCCGGATAGCACGACTATATCACCGGGCTCGGCGGTCTGGGTCTCAGTGATGGTCAGGCCGTCGTAGACCTGCAGCTTGTTTACCTTCAGCGGCTTGCTCTGCCCGGCGGAGTCTATGCGGACAAGGCTGTCGTTCGCGCTGACCGACTGGTTGTAGGTCTTGCCGATTGCGAGGCGCCCAAGATAGTCCGAGTAGCCGAGATCGCTGACGAGCATCTGAAACGGTCGTTCAGGATGCAGGGTCGGTGGCGGAATCTCCTTGACTATAGTGTCGAGCAGAATATCGAGGTTGTCGTCATCATCCTCCAGATTCCGTTTCGCGATGCCTTCAAGGCCAATCGCGTAGAGCAGCGGAAAGTCGAGCTGTTCGTCGTTCGCGTCAAGGTCGATAAACAGGCTTGAGACTTCGTCGACGATCTGCTGGGGGCGGGCGTCTTTGCGGTCGATCTTGTTTATGACAACGATGATCTTCAAGCCCGCTTCGAGGGTCTTGTTGAGCACGAAGCGGGTCTGCGGGAGCGGGCCTTCGGCCGCGTCGACGAGGAGCAGGGCTCCGTCAGCCATACTGAGCGCACGCTCGACCTCACCACCAAAGTCTGCGTGACCCGGTGTATCGATAATGTTGATCTTGGTTTCCTGCCATCTGACGGCGCAGTTCTTGGCAGCGATGGTAATACCGCGCTCGCGTTCAAGATCCATGCGGTCCATGAGCCTGTCGTCGACGTTCTGTCCCTCGCGGAACAGACCGCTGCGACGGAACATGGCGTCGACCAGAGTGGTTTTGCCGTGGTCAACGTGCGCAATAATGGCGATGTTGCGAATGTTCGCGTTCTGTGGTGCTGAAATAATGTCCTCCGTGACGTGTCAGCCGTTTCGGAGAAGGGTCAGCTGTATGGTCTCGCCGCTGCGTTCGATCTCTATGGAGTCGCACATCATCCCGACAAGGCCCATTTCGTTACTGCCCTCGACCTCGCCGGCAAGCTGCCAGTAATAGTCTTCGAGTTCCGGTTGACGGCGTACGACCAGGCGATCCTTGAGTTTCTCGAACTCGGTCGTGGTCATGGATACCCCAGTGAACTTCATGGTTATCGTGTAGCCTTTGCTGCCGGGAATAACCGAAACGTGAGAATTACCATTATAGTGATGGAGGAAGTAGGTGAGAAGCTCATCTACAATTTTTGCGATTTTTTTCACTTCGTTCTTCATGCCTTGTCCTCCTGCTTTCTGAACGCTTCAAAGATAGGTGAGAGAAACGATGCAACGAATCCACCCGCGAAACCGTTATTGTACAGGTTGATCCCGCCGTGGAGCATGCCGACGTTGTGCACAATGGAGAGGTGGAAGAACCCGGCGAGCACGCCGGCAAGCGGTCCGTACTGCCCCGAGATCGGCGCAAGGGTGGTGCCAAAGAGACCCGCGATAATTACGGTCGTAGCCGAGGTATCCCATATGGTAATGAGCGAACCGAGCACAACACCTGCGAGTACCGGAACCGTGTTGAGTGGGTGCTTGCCGAAGGCCGCAAAGCCAACGACGGTAAGTACGCCGCCTATGATCGGGCCGTTGAAGTATCCTTCGAGAGCAAGCACGAACCCGGTGGACAATAGTCCCATGATACCCATATTCAGAAACGTGGACGCGAAATCCCCGATCTGCACGAAGTCACTTACCAGGCGACCGGTGGAACCATAGATGCGTCGGGTGGACACAAGCAGCTGCCGGAACTCAGCGCGAGAGAGGAACACGGCGAGTGCGATCAGCAGCAGGAACACCACCGCGAAATACCACTCGAAAAACCGCGAGCTGGCAGCGACCAGTACGACCTCCGGTGCGATATCGAAATCGAAGCTGCGGAACACCGCTACGAAAAACGATCCGACGATGCCGCCAGTAAATCCGATATTGTAAATATTAAAACCGTCGTGGAAACGCAGCATGTGGGAAGCCAGCGGGGGCAGGACGAAAC
>SKXQ01000107.1 GCA_007128315.1 Spirochaetaceae bacterium
AAAAGCCGAGCGTTGTCAGCCCCGCGATCTGTGCACCTATACCCAGAAGTGCGACCGTGCTGGTCAGGAGTAAAGCCCGGTATACGGGGATCGGTGTTCTGCTCGAGAGGAGCAGAAACACCAGCGCGCTGACCGTGAGCGCACCGAGAAACAGTGTTGGTATAATAATGCTCGAGAAAAAGCCCGGTACCATAGATTTTAGATATTATTATCTTTTTATCGCAAGGGCAAGATGGTGTCCGGCGGCCCTGTGCGACACGCACCGGCAAAGCAGTGGCGTGATTCGTGTGCACGAACAAAGATACTCGCGGCAGGCAGGGCTCTCCAGTCAGGAGGATCGGGGCCTTCCACGATATGCCAGAGTCCCGCACGCAGCAGCGCGCTGAGGTTCCTGAAATCCTCGTACAGGGGAGGGCCGGACCTGCCTTCGTCATGCAGCTTCCGGTCCAGAACTGCCGCGCGCGCGAACGCCATATCCGCCATTGAGAGACCGGAGGGAACGGGCTGGTCGAAGCGCTCGGCCGGAACAGGACGAAAGTCCGGCTGCAGGCTGCCGTACCACTGTCCGTCGAGCTGGAATGCGGCTATACCCTTGACTATCCGCCGTCGAAGCTCGCTGTAGAGCGGCTCTGTTTCTTCGAGCACCGTCAGAAGCAGACCGAACGACGCGTAGTCATCGAGAAACCCTGTGCGCGAGGTACTGCCGGCAATGACCGCGTGTACGAGATCATTATCTGTTGTGTGCCGCCTGGCTATGAGATCGGCGATGCTTCGAGCCCGCTGCTCGTACGCAGGGTGCTGCAGATATCGCCCCGCGTAGGCAAGTCCGATGCCTGCGAGGGCGTTCCAGTGGGTAATATGTTTTTCATCGACAAAGGGCTGTGTCCGCGTTTGTCGCGCCATGTGGAGCGCGCGTTCGGCCTGCTGTACGCGTTCCGACGCTTCGTAGCGGTCGGACCGCAACAGATGTATGCGTCCGTCGAAGTTGCCCTCTTCGGGCAGTTCGTAGGCCTCCGAAAACGCCTCCCATTCGTCGGCTGACAGGACTGTCCGTATCTCTTCGCGACTCCAGAGGTAGGTCTCCCCCTCCCGGTGTCCGGTATCCGCATCGTGTGCGCTGACGAAAAGCCCGTCCTTGAGAAAATCCCGTTCGAGGCAGGCCGCGATGCGGTGCGCGGTCCGGGCGTAGTCGTCGCGGCCGTACAGCCGAGCCGCGACGGCGTAGACCCATAGCAGCAATGCCTGGTCATAGAGCATCTTTTCGAAGTGCGGTACGGTCCATGCCTCATCGACGCAGTACCGGAAGAAGCCCCCTCCGAGATGATCGTGCAACCCACGCTGCTGCATCACGTCGAGAAGACGGATCGCAATCCGGTCTATGGCAGCAGCCTCCCCGGTGCTGTCGCTCTGCAGATGCGCAAGCGCGTCCCTGCTGTAGAGAAGCCACAGAAGGGTCGAGTGAGCGGGAAAACGGGGACCATTCCCGAACCCGACTGTCGTAGCATCGAAGCTCTTCTGCAGTGAGTCGAGTGCGGGGCCAATATTGAAGGACCCGAGGGTACGGTCATTCAGATCCGCGTGCAGCTCCGAGATAGACACCGGACCCGCATCGGCTTCACCGGCGGGATCAAAGGGTTCGACCTTTGTCGCATTATCACGGTAGAAACCGATCACCCGCCGGAGGATACTCAGGAACCCGGGAAGGCCGTCGCGGTCCTCGACTGGTGCATAGGTCATCGCAAAAAAGGGCTCCTGCCGCGGGGAGAGAAACACGTTCAGAGGCCAGCCCCCCTGGCCTCTGGTTGCGAGCATGAAGTTCATCATGTAGCTGTCGATGTCCGGTCGCTCTTCGCGGTCGACCTTGATACACACAAAGTGCTCGTTCAGATACGATGCGATACCAGGGTCGGAAAAGGCCTCACGGGCCATGACGTGGCACCAGTGGCAGGTTGAATAGCCGACTGAGACCAGGAGAATACGCGAATGCTCAAGAGCGTACGCGCAGGCATCGGCCGACCACTCCTGCCAGTGCACAGGGTTATCGGCGTGTGACTGGAGGTAGGGTGATGACGCGGCGTCCAGGGTGTTTCGCGTCGGGTCAAATACGGTGCGGGTGCTCATGCAGTACTCCTGGTTCAGAATGGAAGAACGAACTCAAAACGCGGGCGCGTCACCACCCGCCACTCGCTTGCACGGGCGGGAACAAAGGTGTCGCGGACCGATGCCTGACCGGCAGCGGTGCCCGGCAGCACCTCGGCGGCAACCTCGACCCATGATCCAGGTGGAATGCCCGCGGGTACGCCGTCCTGCAGCAGAAACCCGACCCGCTCGGCGTGCTCGAGGCAGCACCATATGACATCCCGCACAACCGCAGGTTCGTGCAGGCCGTTTTCGCTCACGTAGCCCTGAAAACGAAGCTGCCGCCCCGCATAGCGATCAGGGAATCGCGCGATAATCTGCACGACATCGTAAAAGCTGTGTTCGTCGAGCGCAAGCTCGTCGCTATCGGGAAGCTCGGTCAGACGGTCAAATCCGAACGACGCCTCCGGTCGCTCGGTCAGACGCAGGCCGACCTGTGCAACCTGAAGGCGAACCGATAGATCCGGCTGTCCGGCTATTCCTGTCCCCCCGGGCATGATCGCGAGTGGAAGCAGGACGGTCAGCAGTGAGCCGCGGAGCAGGCCTCGCTGATGCGGATGCAGCACCGCGGCGATTTCCGATACCGCTGCCAGAAGAAGTCCGGCCAGTACAAACAGAAGCCGTCCCTCGTCCAGAATGCCCGCCGGCAGCGAAGCGTAGAGCAGAACAAGACTCAGACCGTAGACACTCCAGGTAAGAAAGCTTGCCACGTGTAGAAACAGTGTAGCACCGGCGGCCGTCGAGACCGCCTCAGCGCGCGGTTCGGACGGTGTCCGTCGACGGTGCAGGTAGGTTTGAACAAGAATCGCGGTCGCCGGGACAACCGCCGCGACGGGAAACCCGGTCAGACTCTGCAACCACGCTCCGGCTGCAAGCGCGGCAGGAATGG
Organism: Spirochaetaceae bacterium; assembly: GCA_007128315.1. Classification (GTDB taxonomy): domain Bacteria; phylum Spirochaetota; class Spirochaetia; order DSM-27196; family SKKC01; genus SKKC01. Next base: position 3,029 of record SKXQ01000107.1, read on the forward strand.
ACCCTGCGAGCAGGGCACCTGCGCCCGCCGCCAGCATCAGGGCCAGGGGAAGGCTGCGACCGGCAGCGACAATCAGCTCGGCGGGAAGAAGGGCTTCCGCGGCGGCGAGGCTGACGGCAGCCGCGGCGAGCAGCCCCGCGTGCGCGTACAGGCGACCGGCGTAGTCCCCGAGGTGCACGGCCGGGGGCTCCGCCTTCGAAACCGGCTCCGATTCCGAAGGCTGCTGCGGCACCCGCGACGCCGGTGCTCGCCGTCCGGAGATAAACGGTGCGAGTACGCGTACAAGAACGACGACAGTAAGCCAGTCAGCCTGGCGGGACGGGAGAAACAGTGCCGCTGCGGCGAGCGCGAACAGGTCGACGACGGCGCGTGCGTCGGTCGGCCGCCCTTGCACCGTTGCTTCGGTTACAGTATCAGCCCCGGTGTCGGTCAGAAATGAATGCACACGCCGTCGGGCAGTTCGCAGACGGTACACCACGCCTTCGATCCGCGTATGATACCGCCTGAACAGCATCGACAGCAGGACGCGGATCAGCACAAAGGCCAGAACGACCGGTGCCGACATCCACATGAAAAGCGTCACGACCGTGGCGAAGTGCTCGAAGCCCGACATACTCACAGGAAGCGGAAATCTGCCGACAGCTATAGTGAGGATCATGATCAGCAGAACGAGACTGGACAGCGTTGCAGGAGATGTCGATTTCGGTTGCATGAGCGTGACTCGAAGTGTACGATACGATACGCGCGCCTGGAAAGCTCTATGATGTATCGTACTAAGGCTATACTTCCCCTCGTTCTTCTGCTTTTCTTTGCCGCAGAGGACGTTTCGTCGCATCCGCACGTCTTTATCGACAGCAGGGTCAGCCTCCACGTAAGTGGTGATCGTCTGACGCACGTTCGGGCACACTGGACCTTTGACCGCTTCTTTACGCAAATGGTGGTCATGGATTTCGGCCTCGACCGCTCGGGAGACTTCTCTGACGAACAGATCCGGGACGTCGAGCAGGGAGCGTTCCGCAACCTTGAGAATTATGATTACTACACCTACATCTCGGTCGACGGACGCAGCATCGACGCCAACCGGATCGAGAACTTCCACGCATCGATTAATCCGGACGGCCGTCTGGTCTACGAGTTTGACATCCCCGTCGGTCTCGATATAGGCCGTGGAAACCGCCGTGTCGAAATCGCGATGTACGACGAGTCCTTTTTTACCGATATGATCTTCGCCGATGATTTTCTCCGGGTGAACGGGCAGAACCGCGTTCGCTACGAGAGCGAACTGACCCACAGCGTACACGACACCGGCCTCTGGGGACCCATGGTACGCGAGTCGGTCATCGTACGCTTTCTGAACGGAAACTGACCGCGGGAACAGCCAATGAAACGGACCGCGACCCACGACACGCTCTATCTGTTGGCAGCAGCAGCCTGTGCAGGCGCGCTTGGTCTGATAGCCGCCGCCGGTTCGTCCCTCGTTACTGCGGGAGGTGGCGGACTCGCCGAGCCCGGGATGGGTCAAGGGCTGATACGGGCCACCTCTGCGGTCCTCACCGACGGCATGAGAGATCTTGCCAGCCGGCCCGGGCCCTTTCTGTCTCTCGTCGTAATTTCAGTCGGACTTCTCTATGGACTGCTTCACGGCGCAATGCCCGGCCACCGCAAGGCGGTCCTGGTGTCGTACTTCGCCGGTCGGGATGTCCGCCCGGTGGATGCGTTTTCCACCGGCATGCTGCTCGGCGTGCTGCATTGTCTGCTGGCCTCGGCCATCGTTCTCGCGGCGTGGCAGCTGCTGTCGGTATCCTTCGGCGAAGGGGTGGAGTGGATATCCCTTCTGCTTGAACACACCGCTGCAAGCGTACTCGTGCTCGTGGGCCTGTGGCTTCTGTTGCGGAAACCCGTCGAAGGACGCAATGCTGCCCGCATTCAGGACCGGACCCCGTCGTCCCGTTCACTGACAGTGGCGGACTTTCAGAACGCACCGAAGCGTTTGCAGTATGGAGACCGGCGTGGGCGACGCGCCCTGCTGCTCGGCGCGATCATACCGTGTCCGGGATCATCTCTACTCATGGTTTTTGCCGTCTCGATCGGAGCACCCGTCGCAGGTTTCCTCGCGGTCAGCGGCATGGCGGTGGGTATGGGGCTTACGATGGCCCTGTTCGCGCTCTCGTCGGTGCTCGTGCGACGGAGCATTCTGCTGCGCATGAATCAGACAACGCTTCTGAGGACGCATCGTATCCTCGATCGGGCTACCGCGGTCTTCATCCTTTCCTTCGGGGCGGGTATACTCGCAGGCGTATAGCATGCGTGAAATTTACTCCTCGCACATTCTTCTCGTTGAAGACGAGATTCTCATTGGTCAGTCCGAGCGGCTTATGCTCGAGGACGCAGGCTACCGCTGTACGCTTGTGGGCAGCGGCGAAAAGGCTCTTGCATTTGTGGAGCAGAAACCGGATGTCGATCTGGTCCTCATGGATCTGCATCTTGGTGCGGGTATATCGGGCATAGAGACGGCTCGCAGGCTGCACGAGACGCACGGAATACCCATCGTGTTCCTTTCCTCACAGACAGATCCTGATCGCATCGCCGAAACCGAGACGGTGAACAGCCACGGCTTCATTGTGAAAGGCTCAACAGAAGCGGTCATGCTCGCACAGATTCGCACCGCCTTCCGGCTTTCGCAGGCGCGTGAAGGCGAGCGCGTCAGCGAGAACGCCCGGCGCGAAAGCGAAGCACGGTATCGCGAGCTGTTTGAGTCCTCGCAGGTGTCCTTGTGGCTTGAGGATTACTCGGCAATGAAGGATGCGGTCGACCGTTTGAAAGCCCGGGGCATCGAAGACATCGACGCCTATTACCGGACACACCACGAAGAGCTGTGGTCTCTCGCACGGCTGACGAAGGTCCTTCGCGCGAACAAGGCCACACTGAGACTCTACGGAGCGGTGTCCGAGACGCAGTTCAGGGACGAGTTTCAGAGGATCTTTCCTGAGGCCTGTCTCGACAATTTCCGGGCATCGGTCGTTGCAATTGCCGCGGGCGAGATAAGCTTCGAGGTCACCGAGCAGCACCGTCGCTTTGACGGAAAACTCCTCGACGTTCGTACACGATGGACGGTGCTGCCGGGTGACGACGGGACCTACGGCAGCGTCGCGATGAGTGTTGTCGATCTGACCGAAGTCACACGCGCCCTGTCTGGTCTCGAGCTCGAGAAGCAGCACTTCGAGAAGCTGTTTCAGAACGCGCCGATGGCGATCGCTGTAGCCGATGGTGCCGGCATCCTGCAACGGATCAACCGCGGATTCACCGAACTGTTCGGATACGAGCCGTCTGAGGCCGTCGGTCGTAACGCAATTGACCTGATCGTACCCGAGGGACATCAGGCCTTGTCGGCCTCTCTGTTCGAGCGTGTGCAGACCGGACCGCCGGTCGCCGAAGAGCACGTCCGGCAACGGAAGGACGGCACACCCGTCCAGGTACTGATTACCGGGGCGGTCATGTCCGTGAACGAAGCGCAGTACGCATTCGGCATCTATCAGGACATCGGGGCTCGCAAGGAAGCCGAGGCGCTCGCGAAACAGCTGCTTGAGGAGAAAACGATTCTGCTCCGGGAATCACACCATCGCATCAAGAACAACATGGCCGTCGTCGAGGGCCTGCTGCGTCTGCACGCCCGGGACACCGACCCTGCGGCCGCGGACGTGCTCAACGATGCGGCGTCTCGGCTGCACGGCATGAACACCCTCTACGATCTTCTGTACCGGAACGAGCAGTCCGGGAAACGCAATCTGCGGGACTTCCTTACGCCGCTGGCCAGAGAAACAACGAAACTCGTCGCGGCAGCTGTTCCGGTGAGTCTTGATATCGATCTTGACGATATCGAGCTCGACGCGTCGATCCTTTCGCCTGTCGGTATCATCGTGAACGAGCTCATTGGCAATTCGGCAAAGTATGCGTTCGACGGCAGGGACTGCGGCCGTATCAGCCTTCGGACCTGCCGCGAGGACGGGTTCATCATTCTTGAGTATGATGATGATGGCGTGGGTTTTACCGACGAAGCAGTGTCTGCGGCCTCAAGCGGCTTCGGTTTCGAGCTCGTGAAGATGCTCGCCGAGCAGATCGGTGCGGAGCTGTGCATAGACGGAGAGTCCGGCATGAAGGCGACCATCGCGCTGCCGGTTTCACAAGCCTGAGCCGGTAGTAGTGAGCTGTTGACTGCCAGCTCATCCCGTCGATAATTGCAGTAGTCTTCATGGTGATATACACCATACCCGATGCGAGCATTTTCCGCAGTTTTTCTATATAATTACTGATGTGAGTACACGAGGTCTGCTTCGACACGCCAGAATTATGCGCGAAGAAGAACGGTTCGCTTCAGGCGAGATCGTTCACGATCTCGCCGACGAAGAACGAACCGCTGTCCTTCAGGAAATCGAGCAGATCGTTGCAAAGAACCGCATACACACCGATCCGGAAACCTTCAGGCTCCAGGCCCTGCGCAGGGGGCTCGGCCTTCCGCTTCTGGTGAACCTCATGGCCATTGCCGTTGTCGGTCTGGGTCTGTGGTTGACCACGCAGTATTTCGCCGGACGCGGCGAGGCAGCCCGCAGCGGCGCCGACATAACCGTAACCGCCGAGAGTCGCATCATTGAAGAAGTCCGACGGCGCAGCGAAGCCGAGCTCGCCGAACGCGACGCGGAGATCATGGCGGTTCAGGAGCAGCTCGCCGCCATTCAGGCCGAACAGCAGGCGCTTGCAGAGGCCATTGAGTTCCAGGTGGCCGAGCGCGAGGAAGAGCTTCGCACCCAGGTCGCACGAGATGTCTCAGTTGAGCGAACCCGTCTGCAGGAGCAGGGGCTGCCGTCATCGGAAGTCGACCGACTGATCTCCGAGTATGAAAGCGCGCGTATTGCCGAGCTCGAGGCCGAGCTGGATGACTACCGCGAGCAGCTCGTCCGCGCGCAGGAAACGCGGGCAGCCGAGCTTGCCGGCATGGAAGCAGCCTCGGAGGCCGCACTCGAGGATGCGCGCCGGGAGCGTATCGGGATACTCGAAGAGGCACGACGAACCGAGGCGAGCCTGCGGGCGGAGTTCGAGGAACAGCTCGGACGCCGGCGCGACGAGGCGGAAGCCGCGCAGACCAGACTTGCCGCTCTCGCCGAGCAGCAGGAACAGCGGGCGTTCATAGAGAATCAGATCGCCGGCTTCTACGATCGTATCCGTACCGAGGTCGCTCGTGCCCGCTACGCCGAAGCCGCAAACCTGGTCGAGCAGCTGCGAAACTACCTCGATCGTCCCAATGTCCGGGACCTGCCCTTTATGCGTGAGCGGCGAGACAGCGACCTCTACATTCTTGAATCACTGAACCGCCTCATTGAGCCCCTTGCGGCCGACCGCAGCGCCGTCGGGGACCTGTCCGACCGACTCGTGTCGCTGCAGGACGAACGTGAGAGTTTGCGCGCTGAACTCCGTGAGGCCGAAGAAGCGCTCGCGCTGGCTGCAGACGAGCAGGCGACCCTCGTTGAAGCCCTCGAGAGCGAACTCGAGGCTGCAGAGCAGCGCGCACAGACAGCCGAACGTGAAGCCGAACAGGCCCGCGTTGTCGCGTCGGATGCCCGGGCGGAAGCAGCGATCGCACGCGATCAGACCGCCGTGTCCGAAGCCGACGCGGCAGCCGCGGAAGAACGCGCGCGACTCGCCGAGGATCGTGCACGGATCGCGGAAGACCGCGCCGCAGCAGCCGGTGCACAGGCCGTCGCCAGCCGGGTTGAAGCCGATCAGGCTGCCTCCCGGGCGGCTGCGGCTGAGACCAGGCTCCGTGAAACCGAAGAGGCCCTCGCAGAAGCCCGACGCGACACAGGAGACGTCGATGAAACGCTCGCTGCAGCCGTCGCGCGCGCGGAAACGGCGGAAGCGCAGCGTGCACAGGCCCTTGCACGGGCCGAAGAGGCGGAGCAGCAGCGCGACCTGATAGCGGGGCGGCTTGCTGACGCAGAGAAGGCCGCGAGCGATGCACAGGACCGCGCCGCCGCAGCCGAGGCACACGCCCGCGAGCTCGCCGAGGCGGCTGAAACGGGGGGTGAAGGCCCCGTCCTCGACGCCGAAACCATCGCCGAACTCGAGCGCCTGCGTTCGGTCGAAGCGACCCTGCGGCAGGCTCGCAACGCCTACGAACGCTTCGCCGACGCACAGGCCGGGATAGCAGACGGGACTGATTTTCTTCAGGTATTAGACGGAAAACTGCGTCTCGATCAGTTCCTGCGTTCGCAGGCAGTCGAGACAGTTTTTCCCGGCCTTGCGAATGAAGTAGCGCGCTTCGACGAAGCCTTTGAAGTATCGGGCAGGCGGGCTGCCCTCGGCGATATGCTCGAGATTGTCTACAGCCTTTCTGCCCTGCAGGCGCGACAGGATCGCATGAACTTCCTGCTTCAGGAGCAGTCGCGCACCGACGATCCAGTCGTGTTCGAGTTCCTCGAGGAACTCATGGATCTTGTAGTGAACTGATCAGTTTCCTAGAACAGATTCACGCCACGCACGGAAATCGAGAAGTTGGTAAGCAGCCTCTGCTCGGCCTCAGTTCCATCTTCGGGACCGAATCCGCTGAACTGCTGCATAAGTCGCAGGCCGACACCGCCAATCAGGCTTTCGTCCTGCGTCTCGAAATCCAGACCGGCCACCCAGCTTGTAGCCCACCTGCGCCATTCACCCGGAGCCGGATCGTAGTCGCTGCTCTCCTGCGAATTTCCGAAACGGCTCTCTGCAAAGAATTCTTCCCGCGATGGAGCGCTGCCAATGAGCATGTCGTAGGAGATCCCGACGTGGGGCGCCGGGAACCACCCGCCGAACAGCGGCACAGGCACGCGGAAGTACGCAAGAAGAGGAAACTGGAAAATAAAGTAGGTATCGCGTTCGATATACCAGAGTTCTATTTCGTCGTCCTCGGGGAATATTTCGAACGAAGAACCACCACCGGTCAGCGTAAACATTGCCTCCGCCTGAACACCAAAGATCGGCAGAATCTGTGCTCGTGCTACCGCACCAAGCGTTATGCCAATCAGGCCGTACGGGTACAGATTCTCATTCGCCTCAATAGCTGTCTCAAGGTTCTCGTAACTCAATCCCCCGATGTTCAGCCCTATCCCCATACCAAGTCCCAGATCAAGCGCCATCAGCGGCGCCGAGAAGAGAAGTCCCACCAGCACCACGGCTGCAGCGAGTCGTTTCATATGTCCCCCAAGAATGAATAAATAGCTGCCGAAAGCTATCATTACCGGATAAGTCTCGTCAACGAAAAATAATGAAAGAAAAAAGTCGGAAACATGTATCGGCATCGTGAGCAGAGAAGTCGTCGTTCACGGTTGTGGCGTTCTGATCCGGTAGATTCTGGTGTACCGTGTCGTGGTGCCACCGTCTCGCGCCCAGTATCCGCTGGTGAAGTACAGGTACATGTTTCCCTCCTGTTCACGCTCGCCGGTGAACAGGAGGGAGGGGGATCGGGTACTCCAGCGGATTTCGCCCGCAACGTTTACAATATCATAGCCGCGATCGGTCTGAAGCATTATCAGGTCGTTCGAGAGAATCGCGATGGCCCGGTCTGTTACGTCCGGGAGTTCCCGATACGCGAGTCCCGTTCCATCGGGGGTACCGACGAACACTGCGTAGGTCCCGTCCGGGCGGGGGAGGGAAACGACGATTCTGGCATTCGGAGTCGTGAGATCGCGAGCAAGCAGATGGCCGATTCTGTGACCCTGTGTAGCAGGAGGAGCCGGCGCGTCCAGGTCTTCCATTTCCGTCAGTAAGGCTATGTCTCCGCAATCGCCTGCCGGTCCATCGTCTTCGATTCTCGTTGTGACAATCCGCCATGCGCCTGCGTCCTCAAAAAGGCTGACGACGCGCGAACGATTCAACGTCGTCTCGAAATGCGTGCCGACAGCCACCGGTACGACATCGCTAATGGACGCCGAGTTCCATTCGAATGGGGGGCCGAGATCTGCGACGATGGTTCGTTGGCATCCAAGCAGCTGGTTAAAAACGACAAGACGACTTTGTGTCGCAGATGGGTCGGGAAGCGGATCGGCATACAGCGTTACAATGCTGTAGTCGTCGGAGTCGCGCTGTAGAAACGTGTATACGTCGCCGATCTCGGAATCCGGTCCATCGAAATACACGTGTTCGATAGCTGACGTACGGAGGAGCGCCACCGAAGGTAAGGTGAAAAAATTATCGTTGCTGTCCGGAGCGATAAGCGTTGAGGGACGTCCGGACGAAACTATCCCGGCTTCATTACGGACCGCATCAAAAAACTGGCCCGTAGAGAAATCGCGGTCAGAATCGAACAGAAACAGGCCAAGCTGCTCGGACGTGCCTTCGGGCTCGAACCGTATGCTCGGGAAGAACGATACTTCCG
>SKXQ01000022.1 GCA_007128315.1 Spirochaetaceae bacterium
CAGCGCCCCGACCTGTTCGCTGCCGCCCACGCGGCGGTCGGTGTACTCGACATGCTGCGGTATCACACCTTTACGATTGGCTGGGCATGGACCGGTGACTTCGGTTCATCGGAGAACCCCGACGAGTTTGAGGCGCTGTACGCGTATTCGCCGCTTCACAATGTCGTCGAAGGCGAATGCTACCCGGCGACCCTGCTGACAACCGGTGATCACGACGACCGGGTCGTTCCGGGACACACCTTCAAGTTCGCCGCAGCACTTCAGTACGCGCAGGGCTGCAACAGACCAGTTCTGCTTCGCGTGGAAACGAGGACGGGACACGGGGCCGGGAAACCCACCTCGATTCTGATCGAAGAGCACGCCGATATTCTGTCGTTTCTCTGGGAGCATACATGAACACACAATGGACCGACGTTCTGACCCTCGGCCTTAGCGGTATGGGTTGGCCGACCGAGGCGCGCGATCAACCCTTCGACCGTTTGCCGGCGGCAGACACGGCGCGCCTCGAACCTGATCTCGCGCGGCTGTTCCGGCAGGCCGCGGGGCTGTACGTCGACTTCGTGACCGCGGCAGATACGATTACCGCGCGCTGGCGCATGGACGATTCTGTAGCGGTGACCGGCAAACCACATTTGACACAGATTTCCGTTGCAGGCCTCGATCTGTACGGAATGGCCGCGGACGGGACCTGGCGCTGGGCTGGATCGCTTGGTCCGGACAGTTCAGCCGGTGGTGAAGGTGCGATCAACCGTGTCCGTTTCGACGGTGTCGAACGCCGATACCGGCTGTATCTGCCGCTGCGAAGTCGCGTCCTGTCGTGCGAGATCAGCGCGTCCCGAAACGGCGATACCGCCGCGATACGACCGGTACAGACAGGTCCCGCGTCGCCGGAAGCTCCACACGAGCGCCCGATCTGCTACTACGGTACATCGATTGTGCACGGCGCCGGTGTCGACCGGCCGGGAATGGCGCATGCATCACAACTCGGCCGTGCGTTGCACCGGGAAGTTCTAAACCTCGGAGTTGCCGGCAGGGCGAGATGCGAAGCGGAAGTTGCAGAGGCCCTGAGTCGTCTCGATCCGGCGATCTTCGTGTTCGACGTACTGCCGAACAACAGTGCCGACGAGGTCAGATCGCGTGTGCCTGCATTCGTGAAACGCGTCCGGGATCATCACCCTGAAACACCTGTCCTCCTGATCGGCGACCGGGAATTCGGCGACACCGTATTCTGCCCTGAACGGCACAGTACGAAGATCGCCAAAGACGCTGCTCTTGTGGAGGTCAGCGAAGCCCTCAGACGGGACGGAAACGCACACGTCTTTCTTTCGCTGCACGATAACTGGTTCGGCCGGGACGCCGAAGGGACTGTCGACGCGAGTCACCCGAACTCACTTGGCGCACATCGCTTTGCATCAGTTCTCGCAGAGCTGATCAGACCGCTGATGCAGACTCATAAGTCGTAGAAGCCAGACGACGACGGCCGCAACCGCAAGCCGGGGGAGCACAAGGGCTCCCGCTCCGGCCCCGAGGGCGACAAACAGAAGCGTATCTTCGATAAGGCTGTGTGAAATCGCGAGATGATGGTTCAACGCATCAATTTCGCCAGGGGTCAGGGTCGCCCGCTCGCGTTCCTGTATTAGTATCGCCGACCCGTAGGTAAGCCCCATTGTGTTTCCGACGAGCCAGAGGAAGGCAGTGCTGCGCGGAAGACCGAACAGAACGACCAGCGGTTCGAACCAGGAAGAAATACGCCTGAGCAGGCCTGACTGCTCGAGAAGTCGTTGGGTAACCATAAGTCCCGTAATAATGACGATCATGAGCGCTATGGTCGCGGACGTTGACTGTATCCACGCCACGAGATCCTGTACGAACCCGGCGGCACCGGAAACCGCAGGAAACGTGTCCGGCTGTGCAACCGAATCCACCGGGGCCAGACCGTAATACTGTCCGGCAGCGATGCCGGTCACGAACGCCGCGACGAGGCGCAGTATACCCATACGGAGAGGATTAGAGCCGGCACGTGCCTGCACCGAGCACTCGACGACGAGACTGTGGCATATGAGAATCATGAGCGCGATGACGGTCGTTTCCTGAACGGAGAAATCCAGAGTAACCAGCATTGCGATTGCGGGATAGATGTTCAGAAGCGCTCCGGTTGCAAAGACCAGCCCCGCCTCGCCGGGGAGTCCCGCGAGTGACATGAGTGGACGCAGGAAACCGGCTATCGGCCGCAGAAGATCAAACTGCTGAAGCACGAACACGAATGCAGCCGCAGGGAGGAGGACAGCTATGAGCTTGATAGACATGCGAAGCCCGGTATACAGGCCTTCAAGAACCGCGTGACGCACGCGGCCGACTATACCGCAGATGCCGGTTTCCGGGAAGGTGCACTTGCGCTTCAAAGGGTGACGGCAGTATCGTGAACTGAGTAACTGTACTGCCTCATCCACGGTAACCGCATATGAGTGACCCAGAAAACGACATTGAGCAGCGACGCGAATCTCACGAAACGAAGCGACTCGAGTCGCTGCTACGCATGAGTCGTTCGGTCCAGGACATGGAGCATCCCAGGGACTTCGAACAGGTCGTGCGCGTGCTGTTCGAAGAGCTCCGCACGATCGGGCTTGCCATTACCGGACTTGTCATACAACGGCTTGTGGATAAAAACACCCGAACCTTCGATCTCTACGAAATGCTTCCGGGAGACAGGTATCGCACCCGCACGATGGTCCGGGAGCGCGCCTTTACTGAATGGCAGCAGGGACAGATTGTGCATTATGAAAATGTCTCGGATCCGGAGGTTCGCGCACAGCTCGAACCCGAGTACGAGAGTGCATACGCATCATTCGGTATAGAAGTCCTGAGCATTCTTCACATTCCGAACTCTCACGGTGTCTTCACACTCCGGAGTGAAAACGCATACGCCTTCGACGAAAGGGACGTGGGATTTCTCCGTACGGTGGCTGATTTCCTGAGCGTTGGTACCGTCAGGGTCGCCGACATCGAAGAACTGGCCCGCGCACGCGATGCCGCCGAGGCCGCTGTCAGGGCGAAGGATGCGTTCCTTGCCAACATGAGCCATGAACTGCGCACTCCCCTGAACGCAGTGACCGGGATGGCCCGCGTCCTTGCGGAGTCAGGCCTGAGCGATACACAGCTCGAGTACGCGCGTACGATCGAGGACGGCGGACAGCTGCTCCTCGCACTGATCAACGGCGTACTCGACTTCGCGCGCCTGCAGGCATCGGGCCTTGAGCTCACGCAGGCGGTTTTTCAACCGGAAGCACTGATTCGGCAGGCCTCAAAGCTACTCGCACACAGCGCCTCATCGAAAGGACTGCTCCTGGACGTGAACATAGAAGAGTCCGTGCCTCCTCTGCTCATCGGCGACGAGGACAGAATCCGGCAGATCCTCATTAACCTCGTATCAAACGCGATCAAGTTCACGAGCGAAGGTAGGGTTACGATTACAGCGGAGGCCGTGAATGCTGCCGAAACGCACACGGTAACGCTTGTCCTGAACGTACACGACACCGGCATTGGTATTCCTGAGGACAAACAGGATCTTCTGTTCAGACGTTTCAGTCAGGTCGACGGGTCAGTAACTCGTGCCTTTGGCGGTTCCGGACTCGGACTTGCGATCTGCCGCGAACTGGCTACACTCATGGGTGGGACCGTCTCGCTCACATCAGCGGCCGGTCAGGGGGCCACGTTTCGCGTTGAGCTGCCCCTTGAAGTCGCACCGTCGTCAGCTCGAGTGCGCGTTGCTGACAAGACCGGAGTTGTCGAACCAGGTACACCAGCAGCAGGACCGCACGGACGCGCGCTGCGCGTACTGCTCGCCGAGGATGTACGCTCGAACCAGATATTTGTAGAAGCAGTTCTCGCCCGTAAGGGGATTGCGGTAACGTCGGTCGATAACGGACAGGAAGCGTTGAATGCCATGAAGGCCGGTGCCTACGATCTGGTCTTCATGGACATGCATATGCCGATCATGGACGGACTGACCGCTACGCGTCTTATCCGCGCCTGGGAACACAGGCACTCCCGGCAGCAGACACCGATAATCGCACTGACCGCAAGCGGATATCGCGACGACGAGGTTGCGTGCCGGGAAGCTGGCATGGACGGGTATCTGCTGAAACCCTTTTCGCCCGAAACGCTCGAGCAGACGATCGCGGAGGCCATGTCCGATACAACTGCGTCCGCATTCATGCACGAGCCGGCAGCTGAGCCGGGTCAGGCCCTGTTCGACTACGAACGTTTTCAACATCGCATGATGGGCGATGCCGAACTTGCGGAAATGATCGTATATGAGTTCTACCGGACTGCCCTGCAATACACGAACGAAGCGGTTCGATGCTACAGACAGGGCCAAACCGATCAGACAATCGGCGCCGTACATAAGCTCGGCGGGGCATCGGGAACGGTATACGCGCTTCGACTGCACAGCCTGTGCCGCGAGCTTGAGAAGCTTCTGAAAGAAAACCGGATAGAAGAGGCCGGTGCGGTTCTGAACAGCCTCTCCGATGTCGTCCCTGATACCCTGTCCTCGATGGCTCGCAGCACGGGTTACCCGCTCGAGCCTGAAATCTGAGGCGCCGTGTACGATACGACTGGACCAGTCTCCGCCCCCTGCGTACATTCAGGAGGTGATACGATCCATACAGTTTCTCAGCGGATACCCGGTAGAGCTTTCCGGCGTCGGCAGCAGCCGCTTCGAGTTCTGCGACCGCGTAAACATCGTTTTCGGCCCGAATGGCTCGGGTAAGACAACAATACTCAAAACGCTCGCTGCTGCCTCCGGCTGCGGATCCGGTGGCTGGTCGGAACAGCGCGTGTTCCCGCAGCTTCCGTACACCGCCAACGTCGACAGCGACGACCTCCCGGTGTTCTATCAGGACTGCTACGGTAACTCGGAGGAATCCTTTATTGCTCCGGACTATCTGGATGCTCACGCGTATCTGCGCTCAACCGGTGAACGCCGCATAGGACTGGTCAATGAGCTTATCGACGACATAGAAGAACGGTTCCCCACGTACAAAATGCGCAACAGCCGCCGTCCGACGCTCATTCTCGACGAAATCGACAACCACGTCGGGATCGCGGCCCAGGCCATTTTTTGGGGCGACCTGATCGGAAAATTATCGAAGAAGTATCAGCTGATTATATCCACTCACAGTATTTTTCCGATCCTCCTGCAGCGCAACAACAATCGAAGGCGCGACACGTTGATCTCGCTTGCGGATGACTACGTATCGATCTGCATGACAGAACTCAGGAATGCGATCCGATACTTCAACGAGCATCAGACGCCGGAGGATGTGGAACAGTCACCGTAACCACATATCCCGTCATACCAGAGTCGCGCGTTTTGTCTGTAAAACTGACGGATCCTTCGAGCTGTGCAGCGAGATCGGAAATGAGCTGCTGCCCGAATCCGTGCGCGTCTCCCCGATTATCCAACTCCGAAGTGGTCGATACGGACTTCGCGTCGGTCACGCCCCGTTCGTCGAGGGTGCCACCGTTGTCTTCGATCGTCAGGCACAAGGCTTCAGGGTAATTCACGCCCAGTAGAACCACCTGCCCTTCACGACCCGTACCGAAAGCGTGTTTCATGGAGTTCGTAACCGCCTCGTTGACGATCAGGCCAAGGGTGGCCGCCGTTCTGCTGTCAACCTCCATTGCCGGCACGTCACACTCCAGCACGATCTGCTGACCGTCGTGTCGAAATACGTCGATCGTTTTCTTCGCGATATCCTCCAGGGTGCCGGCGAGGGCAACGGTGAGACCCGGGCTCCTCAGGTCGAGCTTCTCGTAGATCGCGAGAATCGCTCTGACCCGGCTTCGCGCGCGCGCGATGGTATCTGACGCGGATGTCTGTGCGTCCGGTATTGACTCAAGAGACAGAAGCGAGGATATAACGCTCAGACTGTTCCTCGTGCGGTGTTTGAGTTCGCGAAAGACAGTGTCGCGCTCCGTGATTACCGCGCGAAGGCTTTCTTCTGTCTCTTTGAGTTCGGTAATATCCCGGCAGATACCGATCAGTTCCTCGTGCGGATTATCGGTTAAACGCCCGCTTAACTGATGCCATCTGACACGTCCGTCCTTTGCCACAACCCGGTATTCGGCCGATCGGTCTATCGCACCGGCGTTCTCGACCTCCGCCCACCACGCGCGCAGAATCGGCAGGTCATCGGGATGCATCAGGAAGGTGAACTTCTGGCCCACAACCTCTTCGGCCGAGTATCCGAGCGTAACGCTGATATTCGGCGACGCGTAGCTGAAAATGCCCGCAGCCGTCACGGTATAGATAATGTCGAGGCCTTCCTGTTCAATGGCGCGATAGCGTCGGAGATCCGCCATGTAATGGAGACTGGTACCGGTACCCGTGTAATCACCCGGCCTGTCCGGAAGGAGACCCGAGTAGAGGATGATCCCTCCGATTTCCCGCTCCGGTGTATACCAGGGCCGGCATTCCCACTGTGTCCTGTCGATCGTACCATCCGGGTACTCGATCACATCGTCATCCGATGCCTCCACAGCTCCCTGCAGCACCCGTTGATGCATATCGCGCCAGCGTTGGGGAATCTCGGGAAAGACGTCATAGTTGTTGCGCCCGACGAGTTCACGGTCGACCGCACGAAAATCCTGCTTGAAGCTTTCGCTGACGTAGCGGAAGTTCATGTCGCGATCGAAGACTGCGACACTCCACGGATTCTGCTCGATCACCTGCGTCATGAGGTAGTTCAGTTCTTCGAGGCGGGTGCGGGTCCGGATCAGCTCGGCAGCCTGTTCCTGATTCGTCTGCAGTGCGGCATGAAGCCGGAAAGCCATATTGATCGAAGCGATCAGAACAACGTCCCCGGAATTCTTGACAACGTAGCCGTATGAGCCGATTTTCTGCGTTCGTTCAACGTACTCGGGTTCCGTATGGGAAGAAAGAAAAAGTATGGGGACCTGCGAGCACTCTTGTATTCTGCGCGCTGCCTCGGTACCGTCGATTCCCGCACCGAGGTCGATGTCCATAAGTAGAAGATCGACGTCCGTTTCGCGGTGGCAGATCTGTTTTACGGCGTCTTCGCCCGTGGTCGCGTGTACAACCTCGAAGCCGGCTTGAGCCAGGATCTGCTGCTGGACAATTGCCTGTATCGGCTCGTCTTCGACGAGCATGATCGTTCTGCTCATTGCGACCCGCCTGCTTCCTTCGGTCGGTGTCATTTCCGTGCGACTGCTACGGCAGAGGCTACCACATAGTATACCGGGTAATACAGGGAAATCACCGAAAGCCACTGCGGCGTGTCCTGCAACAGCCACAGCATTATGACGAGCAGGACCGTGTACGGGACAGACATCATCAGAGTAAGTCTGAAAAACACTGACGTTCTGCTCGGATAAAGGAGCTTGATCGGAGCGAGTACGAGGACGCCGCATACCAGAAGAATCGCAGTGGCAAGGCCGGATCCTGCGTCGAACACGAAGAAATACAGCATGAGGAAGTTCCAGTACGACGGGAACCCGCGGAAAAAATTGTCGTCTGTCTTTGCCTTCACGTGGCTGAAACCGAATACGCTCGCCATGAGACAGAAGCCCGCGACCACGGCGGGGACTCCGACGGCGACATATGCCCAGAACAACGGTACGAACACCCAGGTCAGATAGTCCGCAATGTTGTCGAGAAGCGCCCCGTCGATCCAGGGGATGCGTTGCTTTACATCCAGCCTGCGTGCAAGCGTTCCGTCGATGGCATCGATAATCCCGGCAAGGCCGAGAACCTGCAGTGCTGCACCGTATCTGCCATTAAATATGAGCATCATGGCCCAGAATGCCAGCAAGACACAGGAGGCGGTCAGTACGTGCACGAGAAACGCGGCGATTGAGCGAATATTATACGTCTGCATCAGCTCATTTTGTATGAGAAGTCTGTGAATGGTCCAGTATCGACACCTGCTGAGGTAAATCCTAGCTTGCAGAATCTGAGACCTATGATATCTTTAGATGACAAATATAGCGCGGGTATTCTCGGAAAACCGGCGTCAATTCAGTATAATGCGCCTTGCGTCGGCCCATTCCTACCAAGCTGCGAAAGGTGCTAGGGGGACATAGAATGAAAAAAATGATAGCTCTTGCAGGTATTATCCTGTTGGCTGTGACACTTACGCTCTCGGCACAGAGTGTGGAACAAGTGCGATTCGCTTCCATGGGCGACTGGGTGCCGGGTTCGGGCAACTGGGAAGTCTCGGGTGGTCGTCTGCTTCAGACCGGATTACCGGCTCCTCTGGCCCGTATCGACCGTCGAACCGATCAGCGCGGTGTATACGAAATTGACTTTATTATCCGCTACGTAGACGGTGGTTTCTACTCGGAACAGGAGCTCATGAACGGCGAGTATCACGCCGGCTTTGGAATTCAGCTTGGTGGAACGAGTCCCGTACTCGGAGGCAGAAGCTGGGGTGTCGGACAGAGTTATCTTATCTGGCTCAACCTCGATACGCGCCTCTCAACGCTCCGAAACAGTCCGGAACATTTCGGGTTTCGCGCACAGGTGTACGAGAGCCGCAGCAATACAAGCATGAATCTTCTCAGCGGTTCCGCCGTCGAGCAGCAGATTGGACAACCACTGGCGAGCCTCGACCTCTTCGCCGCACTCTCGGAGTTCGGCTGGAGCGAGAGTGACCTGATCGCGTATCTGGATACACCGGTTCGGGTCAATGTTCGTGTGAACACCAACACCGGAGAGGTCGGCGTCCTGGATCCGACGGCTCCGATACGTTACTTCATACAGCTCGATCCGCGGATTCTGCGAGGTGACTACCTTTCGCTGCGTACAAACAATCTCTCAACGAGCTACGCAAACTTCACAATCCGCCGCTGATTCACGATGCCGCGTTGCGGCGGTTATCAGCAAAGCACCGGGTCCGACCCGGTGCTTTTTTTTACTTTACGTGAATATTAACCGTTCCGGTATTCGCGTCCTGCCACCTGTGTTCCTGTTCTCAACAGTAATCGAAACCCGTACCATGCACACACCATGGTAGAAGTACGCAATATCAGAAAGACCTTCGGTGAAACCGTTGCTGTCGAATCGGTTTCGTTCAGGGCCAGTCCGGGTGGCGTGTTCGGGCTTATCGGGCCGAACGGAGCCGGCAAGTCAACGACGATACGCATGATCATGAACATATTTCGCCCGGATTCGGGAGAGGTGCTGTTCGACGGCCATCCGATCACTGAACACGACAAGAACAGAATAGGATATCTGCCCGAAGAGCGAGGGCTCTACAAGACGGTGACGGTTAACGAGATGCTCATGTATCTCGCCAGATTAAAAGGCGCTTCGGCGGCTGTCGCACAGAAACGCATTGACGAGTGGCTTGAAAGATTCGGACTTGCTGCATGGCAGCACAGGAAGATCGATGAACTTTCGAAGGGCATGTCGCAGAAAGTCCAGTTCATTGCATCGATCGCTCACGATCCGGAAATCGTATTTTTTGACGAACCGTTTTCCGGACTCGATCCGGTCAGTTCGGATCTCATGCGCGATACTATTCTCGAGCTTGGCCGCACGAACCGTACGGTACTCATTTCGACTCATATCATGGAGCACGCCGAGAAAATCTGCTCCGATATTGTACTCATAGACCGGGGACGCGAGATAGTCTCCGGGCCTCTGAAGTCGGTCAAGGAGGAGTACGGTCACCGAAGTGTGATTGTGGAGTTCGACGGAGATCGCTCTATCTTTGATGCCATGGCGGGAGTGAGGGTCATCGCGGGCTACCCCCGATACGTTGAACTTCGTCTCGACGAAGGGTTCAGTCCCGACACCGTACTCGCCTCTGTTGCGGGCAGAATTTCTGTTCAGCGTTTGGAAGTTACAACGCCGACGCTCCATCGCATTTTCGTAGAACAGGTCGGAAGGGATGCCGTATCGCATGAACTATCGTAAGCTCTTCACAATTATCCTGCAGGAATTCCGAATGACGGCCGCGACAAAATCGTTTCTGGTCATGACAATACTCGGACCATTCCTGATCGGTGCAATCGCAATTCTGCCCGGTGTTCTTGCACAGCGGCAAAGCCGACCGTCCGACGACACAAGAGTCGGAATCGCAACAGAATCGACAGACACCTTTTCACAATTCGAAGCGTTTCTCGCCGACAGCCCGCTGAACACCGTCCGTTTCGCATCTGAGGAACAGGGACGGAGCGCGATTGCAGACGGCGAGATCCAGGGTGTTCTTATTATTCCGGAGAACTTTGCGGACACGTCGGTTCTCCGCTATGTGTCGCGTACCGGTACCGATATGCAGGTAAGCTCGATGCTGCAGGCAGCGGCAGGTACCATCATCACGAATGCCCGAATCGCGGACGCCGGCCTTGACCCGCAGCAGATCGCAGAGCTCACCCGGACTCCCGCGGTACGAAGTGTACGACTCGAAAGCGGAGATGACGGCAGCGGGGCAGACGGCTTCGCCATCCTATTGACGGCCCTCACCTTCGTCATGCTCATTTACATGACTGTTCTTTTGTACGGTCAGATGATCGGTCGGTCGGTTCTGACCGAGAAGATCGTCAACACCAAGGAGATCATGCTTTCGAGTGTCCGACCATCCGAGCTCCTGTTCGGCAAGATTTTCGGTAAGGGGGCTGCGAGCCTGGTCCAGTATGGTGTCTGGATCGGTATCGCGGCGTTGATCATCACGGTCATTGGACCCCGTTTCGACATCGCACTGCCGACGGGTCTTACCGCGGGAAATCTCGGCTTTCTGCTGATTTTCTTCCTGCTTGGCTTTTTTCTGTACTCCACGGCGTTTGCAGCCATAGGTTCAGGCGCACAGGACGAGCAGCAGTTCGGGCAGCTCTCCATACCCGTCATCGTCTTTCTGATCATCCCCCTTGTACTGGTCTCTCCCATAGTCATGAATCCGGAAGGAGCACTCGTCCTGGGCCTGTCCCATTTTCCATTGACCTCGCCCATCGTCATGTTGCTGCGAATTCTCGTTGACCGTCCGGTCTGGTGGGAAATCCTTCTGAGCATAGCTCTGCTGCTCGGTGCAATCGCACTGGCCGGAGCGGGTGCGGCCCGGATATTCAGCGTGGGCATACTGAAGGGCGGGAAAGCCGGAAGCTGGAAAGAGATGATCTCCTGGCTCAGACAGTAGCACAGTCGGAAAAACGATAATTCTTATCGTCGCGCGGGGTCTCCGACCATTGTTGGGAGATCACGCATAAATTAGTCTATACGCATGAAAATCACCGAAGTATCGGACGGTATCTTTCGTCTCTCGGCAAACGTCAGAGACATTCTCTTTGAAGGAATGTGGCACATACCCAATGGCGTTGCCATGAACTCCTACATCGTCAAAGGGAAGAAATGCGCGATTATCGATGGTGTCTGTGACTGGGACGGGGTCCCGGAAACCCTGTACGCCCAGCTGGAACAGATGAAGATAAAAATCACCGACATAGACTACGTAATCGTAAACCACATGGAACCCGATCATTCCGGCTGGCTGCGTTCGTTCAGGGAGATGCGGGGTGATTTCACAATTATCTGCAGTGAGAAGGCACCTCCTCTGCTCGAGGCGTTCTACGGCATTACCGAGAACATACGGACCGTAAAATCCGGCGACACGCTCGATCTCGGCGACGGCCGGGTTCTGGCCTTCGAGGACATCCCGAACGTACACTGGCCGGAAACCATGGCAACCTATGATACAAAGTCGTGCACCCTGTTCCCCTGTGATGCCTTCGGATCATTCGGAGCCGTCTCCGACGATGCGCCCTACGACGATACCCTGACAGAAGAGCACATAGAGTTCTTCGAGCGCGAAATGGAGCGCTACTACGCGAACATCGTCGCCGCCTTCTCAAAACCAACCCAGGATGCAATCAAAAAACTCGGCGGTATCGAAATTAAATGCATCGCACCGGGACACGGCATCGTCTGGCGGAAGGATCCTGAACGCGTCATACGCTCATATATCCGGCTTGCGTCCTACGCAAAAGGTCCTGCCCGACCGGAAGTCACGGTGATATGGGGCAGCATGTACGGTATGACGGAATCGGCCGTAAAGCCGCTCGTTCAGGCCATCGAGGCCGAAGGCGTACCGACCCGGGTGCACCGTGTACCGGAAACCGACATGAGCTTCATACTCGACAGCGTGTTCCAGAGTTCGGGAGTCGTACTCGGTATGCCGACCTACGAGTACAAGATGTTCCCCCCCATGGCCGCCGCGGTCGACGAGATTGCCAAGAAGCGCATTATAAACCGCAAGGCCTTCCGCTTCGGCTCGTACGGCTGGTCAGGAGGTGCCCAGAGGGACCTCGAAGAGACGGCGTCGCGACTGAAGATGCACTGGGACTTCCTCGAGCCCGTAGAGTTCATGGGGAAGCCGACCGAGGAGGATATCAAGCTGATCAGGGAACGGGGAAGGCAGCTTGCGCGTGCCGTAAAGGAATGGGCGCTGGAGAAGACCTCGGGCGAGTAGAGGTGGCGTCGAAGCTCCTCGCGCCGACCCCTTGCAGCGTGGGGGGAGCCTGGTGTAGGTTCCGCCCATGGCTGATCCGAAGCAGTTCCGCACGCGGGTCCCGATCCGCTTTTCAGATCTTGACGCATACGGACACGTGAACAACGCGGTGTTTTTCACCTATCTTGAGGTCGCCCGTGTACAGCTTTTCGCAGGGCATTTCACCGGATCATACAGTGGCGAGGCGGTTTTTCTGGTACGGAGTGCCTCCTGTACCTACCTGAAACCCGTACCGTTTCGACCCGACATCCTGATCGATGTCAGCATATCCCGACTTCGTGGCGGCAGCATGGATCTCGCCTATGAGCTGAGCGATGGTGCTGGCCTCGTATACGCTACGGCAGCAACAACGCTGGTGAGCGTGAACCCGGAAACTGGAAGGCCGGTGCGTCTTCCCCCATGGATCCACGAGATTACAGCACCGACTGCCTGAACTCAGATACCGCCGTCGCGACGGCCGGGATCAATACGCTCGATCTCGCGCTGTATCCGGGAGGCGTCTGCAGCCAGGCCAAGCTCGTCGTACAGGTTCCGGGCACGCGCGAGCTGTTCGACCGCCCTGTCCCGGCTTCCCCTCGCGCTGTACATGGTACCAAGGATGGTACGTGCCCGTGCGAGGCGTCTGAGACTCTGGCTCGCGTCGAGCATGGCGATGGCCCGTTGTATCGTCTGTTCGGCTTCCTCGTAGCGTTCAAGCTCCCAGAGCGCAACCGTGAGTTCGGTGGCTGCCATACCCGTACCACTCGCCGACCCCGCACGCGAAAAACCGGTTATCGCTTCTTCAAAGGCCGATACGGCCGCCTCAAACTCGTCCACCCGCATAAGCATGAGCGCCGTATTAAAGTAGACGTTGGCGGCGTCGAAGACATTGCCGGTACGACTGTAACGCTCGCCGGCACGCTCGTAGAACATGATCGCTTCCTGTGGATCATCGATCGCCCCGTGATAGTTGCCCCAGATCCGGTACACCGTTCCCAGTCCGTCATCGGAACCAATAGACTCATACAGATCCGCCGCATCTTCGAGAAGGCCGGGTATCTCGTCGAGCCGTCCGAGCTTGAAATGCATCATGGCGGCATTACTCAGGACATCTGCCCTGAAGCCGTCGTCCAGTGGTTGATCCCCGAACCGGCTGATGATTCCCGACGCCGTCTCGATACCGTCCGCGAGCGCTCCAAGCCGATGTTCTATATTTGCCCGTATGGAGAGAACTTCAAGTTCGGAGACCAGATCACCAGCCTCGGAAAAAGCTGAAGCTGAAACCGTCGTCGCGCGAATCCCGGACCTGAGGTCTCCCGAGACATCGTACAGGAGCGCGAGCGAACGCCATGTCTCGGCGGTCTCGCGCGGGCTGCCTGAGTCCAGGGCTTCATTGGCTGCGTACTCGGCCCAGGCGCGCGCGCGGCCGAGGTCTGATTCGTGGAGCGCTCGCTCCGACAGGCCGGTTGCACGCAGTATTCGCTCGGAAACAGGACGATTCTGAAGTTCCGCCTGAGCCTCGGAAACCGGCATCCCGGCCAGGTCCTCGGTGTCCGGGGTTTCGTTATCCGGGCCGCGGGACACTGAAGATTCTCGACTGCCGGCGGCTCCGGCCGTCTGCGCCACGCCAAGAAATCCCGCACCGAAAAACGTCACGCAGAGGATCATAAGGCTGGCATTCGTGAAAGATTTCACAGGAAGCCTCCGGTAACAAACAGGGTAATCAGACCGAATACGAGAATACTACCCGCACCGATAAACTCGATGATATGCTGCCATGACCGGCCGGTCAGGCCTTGCATGATCAGAAGTATCCGCTCCTTGAACAGGATAGTGATGAGCGCAATGCCCGACAAGGCGATCCCGAGACCGGCGGACAATGCGAAAACGGCCGCCACACCAAGGGGAATCACCCCGAACGAAATGGAAAACAGCAGAACCGACGTCGTAACCGGGCAGGGAACAAGACCGGCTGAAACGATCACCGGCCACAGCGACGAAACCCGTGTCCGGGTCACGTGTGCGGACATCGCACCTCCCGACGAGAGTCCGAGACTGTCCTCGAGGACACGCGAAATCCGCTCCTCACGACGTGCCCGAACTGCAAGAATCTTCCGGATCAACAGGACAAGGCCGATGGCTATAATGAGCAGCGAACTGACCCGTTGCAGGATGCCGGTCGCGTCGCCAATCGCACGCATTGTGGCAGCCTGTACGGTCGCCATAACCAGCACGACGACAAGAACCGCCGAAACAACGTGCATTAGCGCGAACGCAAACCCGGCTCCGACTCCGTGCACAAGGCTCGTATCTTCGGTCAGGTAGTAGGAGATAATGACCGTTTTGCGGTGTCCGGGGAGAACGGCGTGCGCGATTCCGTAGAGAAAGCTCATGAGCACGACGATCCACACCAGGGAAGCACTGCCCTCACCCGCATCGGCGATGAGATCGGCAAGATTGTTGTTCAGACTTCGCTGAAAGCCGATTAATCGCTGCCGGATACGCGCATAGGCAGACCGGATCGGCCCCGCCGCTGCTGATTCCTCGGGTAAAACCTCATCGTCCTCCGGCGTTACTTCACTGCGAGATCGCCCCGGCTCGGCCTGATCCGCGCCGAAGAACGGATTTGCGGACGCGGTGGTAACGGCAGCCGCAAGCAGCAGCAGCAGCAGTAGGCTCAATCGAGTACGGTGCATGCTGCTACTCGCTTCCGAAGTTCATCCGAGTCGAAGCCCCTGCCGATAAAAAGCAGGTGCGACTGTGATGGATCGCTGCGTGTTTTTTTTCTTGCATCGAAGGTGGTGCGCCCGACGGTGTGCTGCAGTATAAAGCGATACCGACGGAACCTGCGTCCTGCGAAATGCAGCACGCCTTTTCCGCGCACGATTCCCGGAGGAAGCGACTTCAGCACCTCACCGAGTCGCTGTGAATCGAAGCGCCGGTCGGTCGTATATTCGGATATGACGATGGTATCGTGATGGTGTCCTTCGCCCCGCTCCGGCACCCGTAGCATCGCCCGGTTGCCCAGGCCCCTGTCACCGGGATCAGCGCCGAGAACCGAAAGTTCAATGTCCTCCGCAGCGTCGCTTCCCGTGTACAGCACACGTGCTTCAGGGGCCGCCTGCAACAGAACAGCTTCGAGACGAGATACGGCTTCCGGGCCAAGCTGTTCGTGTCGATTCACGAGCACGTAGTCGGAAAACGCCAGTTGCGTGGAAATGACCCCGAACTCGCGTGCATGTTCTTCAAAGCGCGTTCCATCGACGAGACAGACGAGCGGTCCAAGCTCAAAGTGTTTTCGTCCCGGACCCTGCAGAAACGTCTGCGCGACCGGCACAGGATCCGAAAGCCCGGAAGCTTCGACAAGAATGTGATCAAGTTTCCGATCTGCCCGGACAAGTCGTTTCACGGCACGAAGGAGGTCATTCCGCGCGACACAACACATACAGCCGTTCGACAGCTCCATAATATCGCCCGCCTGCGCGCGGACAATTTCGCTTTCGAGGGGTACGGCACCGAACTCGTTAACGACAATGCCAAAACGGACATGGGGAGCCGTGCTGAGCAGGTGGTTAATGTAGCTGCTCTTTCCGGAACCGAGAAATCCGGTAAGAACCGTCACCGGAACTCGGGTGTCCGTGTTGTCCGTCGAAGGCATAAGCGTATCCATCAGCGTCTGACTGAACGAACTCATATTTCGCGAACCCGTGACCGTGCGGCAATGTTCAGGAGCAAGCCGACCGCAATCATCGCCGACCACAGTGAGGACCCCCCGAAGCTCATGAGTTTCAGAGGTATACCGGTGATCGGCATAATCCCGATGGTCATGCCGACGTTCACGAAAAACTGGAACGCAAAGAGGGTTACGACCCCCGCGGCCACGAGTCCCGAAAATGTGTCGCGTGCGCGCAGCGAGATTACGAGGCCGCGAAACAGCAGGAAGCCGTACAGGGCGAAGACGAGCAGTACTCCCATAAACCCGAGCTCTTCGGCGAGGATAGAGAAAATGAAGTCGGTGCTCTGCTGCGGGAGATACTGCAGCTGACTTTGCGTCCCCTGTAAAAAACCCTTGCCTGCGAGACCACCGGAGCCGACAGCGGTCAGGCTCTGTATGGTGTGCCATCCCGCGCCACGCGGATCAATATTCGGGTTAAGGAAGACAATGAGCCTCATGACCTGAAAAGGCCGAAGCGCGCGTTGTATGACCATCGCTCCCATAAGCGACGACGCAGAGATACCCGCTCCGTACGAAAGCCACCTGAACCACTGTTTGCCGGTAACCACCTTGGCAACCCAGCAGAGCAGCGTGACGCCAAGAAATACGAAGACCATGAGCAGCATCAGTCCCGTCTCGCCGAACACCGAAAGAAACGCCGAGTTGCCTTCCACCAGATGCTGGTTCGCAGCCGGAAGCACCGCAAGAATTATGGTGAGAACCCCGGTCGTACCGAAGAAGACGAGGTGGCTCAACGAGGCTCCGGCGACCAGTGCCATTGCAAACACGACGGGGACAACTGCAAGGGCTGTACCGAGATCGGGCTGTACGAGTATGAGCGCGGCCGGTACTGCGGCAATACCCAGAAGGATCATGAAGTGTCCAAGTTTGTGCAGCGAACCGCTGTAAGTGTCCATGACCCGGGCCAATACGAGAATCACGACAATCTTCGCAAACTCGGACGGCTGCATGCCAAGGTTCCCTATACCGATCCACCGACGCGCACCGTTCACGACACGACCGAAAAACAGTGTCAGCAGAAGGAGAATGATAATCACCACATACGCGACAAACGCATAGCGTCGAAACACACTCAGGTCGAACACCGCAGTGAACACAAGGAGCACGCCACCGAGAACAGCCCACAGGATCTGTCGGGTGTGTTCGGCCGAGCGGAAGGATGCGCTCGAAGCCCTGTTGCTCGAGTAAATGAACAGGACTCCAAGAGCAATCAGCGCAACGGTGACGAAAAGCAGGGGGAAGTCAACGCGCCCGGGGCGATTCAGGCTCAGCATGCGCGGATTCTATCATACTTGTTTACAACCCGGGAACATCCTCCGCTTTCTCCGCCTCCTGCAGACGCTCCGTAAAACCCGGTGTTCTGATCGCCCGCGCTATACGGGCGAGGACCCGGAGGTGCTCCTCAGGAGGAAGATCCACCGGATTCAGCAGGATGATGACAACCCGCACCGGAGCGGTTATGCCCGCGAGACTCAGGGGTTCCTTCAGGGCTCCCAGCATTACGACCGTCTCGGACACTGCCGCTACATGTGCGTGCAGCAGCACGACACTCTCGGTGAGCTCCACCGCTTCACTGCGCGAATAACGGTTCAGCAGTTCAACAAGATACCGACGGGTCGACCGGCTCTCCCAACCCACCGTTTCCACGAGACGCGAAACGACCCGATCAATGCTTCTGTCCTTCAGGCCAAGCAGTGTGCGCTCGCGCGAAAACGGCGAGACAGCCGCAACACCGGCAGCGCCGCCACCGGGCAGTTTCGCACCTTCGCCCGAACCAGGGCCGGTGTCTCCCGGGAAGACAACGCTGAGATTATGAGCCACGAAGCGGGACGCAAACGCCGACGGGATGCGGTTCAGACTCGGCTGCCAGGCGACTTCACCCGCTCTCGCCGAGACGAGCACAATCCAGTCCCCATCCTCTACCCGGGAACCGATTCCGTCGACACAGGCCTTCCACGAGCTGTAGGCTTCGGTCTCGAGCCCGGACCCGTCCTTATCGGGAGCAAAGAGACTCTCGCAACGCTTGAGCATGTCGTGGGGCGCGTGCACGATCAGTGAGATCGATGCCGCACCAGCAATTCTCCGCACGAGCGAGATCGCAAGGTCAAACCCCGGCTCGTGGTCCGCAAAGGGAGGCAACAGAAGTTGCATACGGCGCGCAGAAGAGATCGTGGACGCTATGCGGGTCACCATAAAGGTACGATTGGTTCGTTCCAGAACCTCGTCGAGTACGCGACCGAATACGCGCGACCGGCTCGTCGACGCACCATCCCACGCTGCCAGGATCAGCGGCACACGATTCTCCCGCGCGCTTCGCACGATACCGGCTCCGACGTTCAGATCCACGTTGGTAAGCGGTGTCACCGGAATACCCGCGGTCAGGGCGCGTACGACAGTATGTGCAAGCAGGCGTTCGCCGGCAGCTACTCCCGACTCGACATCGGTACCTTCTTCGGTGATTGAAAGCGGATAGACTGGCTCGTTCGTGCCTTTCTGGCGCAGGAGCATCGCCAGATCAAGAAGATGCCGGGCGTCTTCCCGGCGACTGATCGGAAGGAGAATACGCTGCGGTAGTGTTTCAAGAGAGTGCGGTCGCGAGGCTTCTTCTTCGGCGAGTTTTCGTCCGGAGCGCTCGGTAATTATGGGGCCTGCGAAACAGGTGACCGCAATCATCATGATTGTTCCCGTCACGACAGCATCGTCGAACAGGCCGATGTTGAACCCGACGAGTACGGCCGCCAGGGTTGCCGCCGCCTGATTTACGCTCAGACCATAAATCAGCGTACTCTCGGTCCGTCCATATCCAAGCAGCTTGCCGGCTACCGCCGCGGCGAAGAGTTTCGACAGCAACGCGACGACGATCATGCCTATAGCGACGGCCCAGGTGAACAAATCGGAGAACAGGAGCCGGACGTCGACGAGCATGCCGACACTAAGCAGAAAGAAAGGAATAAAAATCGCGTCTCCGGTAAAGTGTATGCGCGTCATGAGCAGGCTGCGCTCGGGTATGAGGGCATTCAGACACAGGCCAACGAGAAACGCACCAATAATGGGTTCAAGCCCCGCTACGTGCGCGAGATATCCCGTTATAAAGACCATTGCGAGAACGAAAACAAACTCCAGATTCTCGTCACTTTTTGGCTTTCTCAAAAACCATCGTCCGAGCCTCGGGGCAATGATGAGAACCGCCACCACGTATACGGTCATAATGAGAAAAAGCCTGAACCAGAACGCCCCGGACAGATCACCCTGCGCGGTCGCCGCGACGATAGCCAGGACCAGTAAAGCGAGCGTATCGGTGATAATCGTTCCGCCAATCGCCGTTGTGACCGCGGGCGCCTTCGCGAGACCGAGTTTCGTGACTACCGGAAAGGTAACCAGGGTATGACTGGAAAACATGCTCGCGAGAAGGACCGCGACAGCGAAGCTCATGGCGTAGGCGGACATGCCGAGCACCGTCCCCATAAAGAGGGGAATACCGAAGGTAATGAGCCCGAAGATTACGGAATGACTCACGTTCCGCTTGACCTGTTCCAGGTCGATTTCCAGACCCGCCTGAAACATGATGTACATGAGGCCAACCATGCCAAGCAGTTCGACACTCTCGCCGCGTTCCAGTATGCCAAGGCCGTACGGGCCAAAAATTATACCGGCTGCAATAAGCCCGACAATCTCGGGCAGGCGGACTTTCCGAGCAGCGATGGGTGCGAGAAGGATCAATGCCATAATGAAGCCGAAGATGAGCACGGGGTCTTCAACGGGTAAGGTCATACCAAGCGAGGCCATATAACTCTGCATTCAGCTATTGTAAGCGTATTATAGCGGCGTGTGGCAAGCCTCAAGACGAAGCCGAAGCGCAGCCGCATCGAAATTTTTACCAATGAAAACCAGGGCACTCTGACGTTTTTCGCCCGGCTTCCAGTCCACGGAGTACAGATCCTTGCGTGCCCCTGTGTACTGTAGAATGTACTTCGCGTCCTCCGCCTCTTCATCGGCAAGGTCGAGGAAACCTTTCGCCCGCACCACACCTTCGGGCATGTGCTGAAAGACAAAGCCGAAGTGGTCCGCGTACAGCGGCCGGTCGGCTCGGAAAAACAGCATCTCCACGTCTTCGTGGGCGTGGTGGTAGCCCGCGTGTCCGTGGTGATGGTCGGCTATCTCGAGATCCCGGATGTCGGCGTGATCACCGGTAAAGGTATCGATAACGACGTCGGGATCAAGCGCTTCGTCGACCGTAAAGATACGCGCCTCGGTATCTACCGTCGACAGGAACTCTCGTGCGGCTTTCGTGTCGTCGGGATCGGCAGCATCCGTCTTGGTGAGTACGATGAAATCAGCGTATTCAAGCTGCACGTGAGAGACGCTGTAATCCCGGAAATTACGCTCGTAGTTTTCGACGTCAAAGAGACACACGATTGCATCGAACCGTATCGTCCCGTTCAGATCCGCGTTCAGAAAGGTGTTCGCGATCGGAACCGGATCGGAGAGTCCCGAGGCTTCGAGAATTACGTGATCAATATCCGGTTGTCGGCGAAGCAGCCTGTCTACCGTTGAGAGCAGATCACCTCTGATGACGCAGCACATGCAGCCGTTTGACAACTCAACGATGCGTTCCTCCGACGCTTTCACAATGTTGCTTTCGAGCTGTACATCGCCGAACTCATTCACGATCAGACCGAACCGGCGACCGGGAAAGTTCTCGACAACCCGGTTAATGAAGGTGCTTTTGCCCGATCCCAGAAAACCGGTAACCAGTGTAATTGGTATTCGTTTCACTGTACTGATTCCGATGCGTCACAGACGAGGTATGTCTCGTTACAGTCGTTGCATTCCACGACACGATGATGCTCGGCGAACTCCTGCCAGTGTTTCATCTGATTCGGGCTCAGTGTTCCCGCGCCATGACAGACCGGACACTCGTTCTTCAGAGCACTCAGCAGGGCGTCGCGGATGAACTGGCTGCGGTTCGGAATATGCCTGAGTTCGTGTGCGAGTGCTTCATCGACCTTGAAGGTAATGATTTCTTCTTTGCGTTTTCCGACCAAACCGTTTCCTCCAGTGGTGTTACATTGTCTTACCTGTCGATGGAAAGGTCAATCCCCCAGACACCCGACCGCTTCCCGCTCGGGGGTCGGTACCAGCAGGTCAGGACTCCCTGCTTCCGCAATCCGGTATTTCTCAACGAAGCCGCAGGGACGGTATGTCATCTTTGCCTGCCGTATGCCCGGTTCGCCGAGATCCTGCTCGCGGTTGATAACCTCATAACGTTTTACGAGTTCCTCGGCAAAGGCTTTGTTCACGAACTGATAGGCTCCCCGGTATCCCGGAACGGCCTTCTCAACGTGTACAACATACATGTAATCCGTCACTAATGGCTCTCCAACAGCAAATGCAACCGGCGCACCATCGACGTAGACAACCATCCCCGACAGACCGAGCTGATCGAATCGTGTAACCGCTTCTTTCGACTCGGCGTAGTCGCCTTCATCCTCACGGCCTTCACGCCACGTCTCCAGCACCGAGAGGGCGTCGTGCACGGTCTGATCGTCAAGCGGCCGCTCTGCGTGAGCGTACTCCTTGAGAAACCCGTTGACGTGATTCCGCTTCTTGTGGAGCTTCTTGCCGCGAAGATCGGCGATATCCGCCGCGCTGTACAGATAATCAAAGTTGTTCCGGTCCGCGACAACGCCGTATCCAGACGCTTCGAAGAGACTCCGGTGCATCTGTACATCCGTTTCCGATGCATTCTTGAGATAGTCGTGAGCTGTGACGAGTTCACGCAGCTCTTCGGGTGACTCGGGGAACCCGCAGGGCATCGACACGAAACGTCTGCCGTCGCGCACTCCGTGTATTACCAGTTTGCCGCAGCGTGTACGGGAGACGCGGTACTCGTAATGCGTGCGAAACAGATACAGCCCTGCAAAGGTAAACTCCGAAATACCGTGCCGGTTCCCGCCCAGAACCCTCCTGAGGTCACAGGACAGGGAGAGGGTTATTTCGGTTGTCTCGGGAAATACCGGTAGTTCCATGTGCGCTACAATGTAGCAAAACTGAACCGGAACGTCCCGATTTTCACGAAAAAACCCTGGTGCGGGAGACTCTCGCTTGTTTGCTGCTCCGAACAGCTATATCCTTGTATGTATTGGAGGGACAAATGAGTATTTCACTTCTCTTAAAGGAAAGCTATCGCGTCGCGAAGGAAAATCCGCTGATTTTCGTACCCCTGCTTGCAGCAAGCGTCATCGGCATACTGTTGTCGCTGATTTTTGTCGGTACAGCGCTCCCCTTTGCCGCAATGGCCGCAACTGATCCCCAGCAGATTACCACAGGCGAGGCCCTTACCGGGCTGGGTGCAGCGGTAGGCGCCGTCTTCTTGACTACGCTCGTCAGCGGAATAATCGGTCTGTTTGCCCACGCAATGACCGTCGCGATGGCGGATCAGGCATTGAAGGGCGAGAAAGCCGACCTGAAAGACGCACTTATCCGGACACGTGTTCGCATCATTCCCGTGGCCATCGCAGTCGTTCTCGTCAGCGTGCTAGTCGGCCTCGCATCGCTCCTGCTCGTTCTGCCGGGTGTCATTCTGAGCTTCTTTCTGATCTTCACCCTGGTTTCGGTTATGACTGACCACACCAACGCCTTCCAGGCCGTAAAGAAGAGCATGAAGACCGTCGCCGGGCACATCGTACCCGTCCTCATTTTCTTTCTGATCGTTCTCGGACTCGGGCTCGTGACCGGGCTTATCGGTGGCGTCGTTGGTGTAATCCCGATTCTCGGCGTTTTCCTGACCATGATCGTGGGCGGCGCGTACACCGGATACGTCACCATTCTGCTTGTCGCCCTGTATCGCACGCTGCCCGGTCAAGGGGAAGGGTCGGTTGACGCCGAAGTATAGAACGCCTGTACAACACTCCGGAGACTGAGTACAGAAGCAACGCCGTCCAGATCATCCCGAACGTGACGGCCTGCACATAGGTGAACGGTTCGCCGAAAACCAGCACGCCCAGACCCAGCATAAGGGTTGGCGCTGTGTACTGAAGAAAGCCGAGCCGCGAAAGCGAAATCCGCGCCGCGCCTTCGGCAAAGAGATACAGAGGCACCGCGGTAGCGATGCCCGCTGCGGCGAGCAGGACTCCCGTTCTCAGGACGGGCACACCCGGGAGCGCGAAAGCCCACGTGCCGCTCGCGGCACGGACGGCAATAATCAGCAGTCCAACAGGAACGAGAACCGCAGTTTCTGCCGCCAGCGCATTCAGAGGTGCCGGTGGCAGCTGCTTTTTCAGCAACCCGTACAGACCAAAGGTCACTGCCAGTAAGAGCGCTACCCAGGGAACGATACCCTGTACGGCAATCGTAAACAGCACCCCCGCCGCGGCGATCAGAACAGCTATCCGCTGCAGCGCATTCAGCTTCTCGCGCAGTACGAGCGTCCCCAGAAGCACCGACACGAGCGGGTTGATATAGTACCCCATGCTCGCATCAAGCACTCGCCCCGAGTTAACCGCAAAAATATACGTGAACCAGTTTATGCCGAGTAGCAGCCCCGAAAGCAGCAGGCGGGGACGGAGATAGGTGTCCCGAAGCATGCGCGGCAGCTCGAACTTGCGCATGATCAGAAGCAGCGCGGATACCGTAACGCTTGTCCAGAGAAGGCGATGAGCCAGAATCTCAATGGCCGCGACAGCCGCAAAGGCGTTCCAGTACAGGGGCAGGAGCCCCCACAACACGAACGCACCGGCAGCGAAGACGGTGCCGGTGCGCTCGGATAGCCTGCTCATGAAGAGGCAGGCAGAACCTGGTGGAGGAGGATGCCCGTAACCGCGGCAAGAACCATCGCACTCAGCTCAAAGCCCTCGAATACTTCAATCGCCACGCCTCCGACACCGATGATCAGCACCGCGCTGACGATAATCAGGTTTCGCGCCGCGAGCAGATTCACCCGGTTCTCGATCAGCGTTCTGATACCGACCGCAGCGATCATACCGTACAGAAGAATGGAAACGCCTCCAATCACCGGACCGGGTATGGATATGATAATGCCTTCAACCTTCGGGATAAACGCCATAAGAACCGCCCAGACAGCACCCATACTGACCACGAATGTGCTGTAGATCCCGGTGAGTGCGAGGACACCGATGTTCTCGCCGTAGGTCGTAAGGCTCGGTCCTCCAAGAAAACCGGAAACGATGGTCGCGACACCGCCACCGTAGAGCGTCGGAGGCAGCCCGGGATCTTTGGTGGTATCCTGCCCGATCGTGTTTCCTATGGCAAGAATGTCACCGATATGCTCGATGATGCTGACGATGGCCGCGGGCGTTACGATCAGCAGCACCTCCCAGGAGAAAACCGGCAGGGTGAAGCCGGGAAGTCCGACCCAGGCAGCCTGGGTAATCGGCGTGTAGTCGACGATTCCGGCGAGCATGGCAGCGACATAGCCGACGACCAGACCAAGCAGTATGGGTATGACCTTCAGGAAACCCTTTGCGAAAATGGATATCGCGATCACCGCCAGCAGCGTCAGCCCGGCAATAAGCCAGTTAGCCTGTGCGCTTGATATCGCCACCGGTGCGAGCCCGAGCCCGATGACCATAATAACCGGACCGGTAACCACGGCGGGGAAGACCTTGCGAACGCGGTCCGGACCGGCGATCTGCACGAGATATCCGACGAGAATGTACACGATACCCGCGCCGATTATTCCTGCCTGTGCGTGTCGCAGACTCAGGCGGTCCGCTGCGATAACAATAGGTGCGATAAACGCGAACGACGAACCGAGAAAGCCCGGAACACGTCTGTTCGTAAAGAAGTGGAACAACAGCGTTCCTACACCGACTGCGAACAGAGTCGCCGAAACGTTGAGTCCCGTCAGAACCGGTACCAGGACCGTAGCCCCGAGCATGGCCAGCGTATGCTGCAGACCTATGAATACCTTCTGAGTCGTGGAAAATCGAGCCGAAATATCTTCTGCCATAGTAGAGGTCCCCCGAAAGAAAGGATTTGTTGCTCCGGTAGGCTACTGGAATTTCGCTGTCTGTCAATGTACGTTTAGGTGTATGCACTTGTTTGACCGTGTTTTCCCCGTAATCACCATTCTTTTCCTTACTGTAACGGTGTCCGCTGGGGCCCGCTCAGTCGTACCCGAGGCCCTTCCATCACGGGTTCTTCCGAGTCTGATGAACAGCGCGGAAACCATCGACATTTCGGTGGAGCGTTCCGGTCTGCGTCCCGAAAGCAACCTTGCGATCTACGGGGATGTACACGGTGTGTATGAAGTACCGCGGTCGCAGTTTCTCGCAGTGCTGAACGACATCGATCGCTACGATGAATTTGTTCCCAATATGGCCGAAAGTGAGCTCATTCGTCAGATTTCGGCCACGAAAGCGGTCCACCGCACGCTTCTCCGGTTCCGACTGCTGATTTTCCGCGCCGACTTCGATACCCTGAGCCGGGTGACTGTCGAGGATCTAAGCCCCCGGGCGAGTTCCGTCCGATTCGTGTTCGAAGAGTCCCGTGACGGTCGTGTCTCCCACATGGAGGGGTCCTGGTATCTTGAGACCGTCTTCGTTGGTGGCCGCGAACACACCTACGTCCGTTATCGCATCTGGACTGAGTACGCAAATCCCGTTTTGGGACAGGCGCAGGCGACACAGCGTTTCGGGTCCCGGCAACTCAGGGAACTGCTCGATGCGTATGGCCAGCGGGTTGAGGAAGAGCTATAAACGGCTCACGCGAAACAGAGCGTGATTCCGGAAACTCCGCTCGAAATCCGGCGGCAGCGTTTCCGTGGAGATATCTTCGATACGCGCAATATTCCGCAGATCCTCAGACAGGCGAAATCCCCGGAGGTTAGTCGCAAAGTAGATCTCTCCGGCACGACTCAGATGTGACAGCGCGCGTTCGAGCAGCGTGTAATGATCACGCTGTACATCGAATATCTCGGGGTCGCCTTTGCGGTTGGAGAAACTCGGCGGGTCTATATACATGAGGTCGAATACTCCGCAGTCGGAAGCAAGATACTCGCGGGCATCTGCGCGTATGAAGCGGTGAATATCGTCCGGAATGCCATTCAGCCCGAAATTACGCGCTCCCCAGTCGAGGTAGGTGTTCGATCGATCGACCGAGACCGTTTCTTTCGCGCCCCCCGCTGCGGCGTACACGGACACCGAGCAGGTATAGGCGAAGAGATTCAGGAACCTCGTTCCCGCAGCTCGTCCGCCAATGAGTTCGCGCGCAGCACGCTTGTCCATAAACAGCCCCGTGTCGAGATAATCGGTCAGGTTGACTTCGAACAGAAGCTCGTCCTCCACCACGACCACAATCTCCGACTCGGCGTTCCAAAGCGGCTCGTACTGGGCGCTCCCCCTCTGTCTGCGGCGGGTGCGGGTGAACACCTGCGCTGCGGGAATTGCGAGCACGCGAGCGACCGCTTCACAGAGTTCTTCGAATCGCTCTTCGGCGGCGCGTTCGTCGACTGTCTTCGGGGGAGCGTACTCCTGCACGACGGCGTACTCCATCCCGTCCACATCAGTGTAGACATCCACTGCGGCCGCGTGTTGCGGAATATCTGCGTCGTACAGGCGGTAACAGGAGACGGCGTGTTCGTGAAGGTAGGCTTTCAGTCGCTTCCGGTTCTTCTGAAGCCGCGAAACCAGCATGGGAACCCCGGTCGAAGGATCCTCGTCCGCCGGATGCTGCTTTCTGCGCGATCCCGAGTCCGGTGGACTGTAGCGGTTCGAACGGTCAAGCGTGAGTCCGGCGGCAACGATCTTGAGTCCTCCGTTGTACAGTGCGTAGACACTGTCGGCGCGAAGGCCGAGGTAGCGCGCCTGCTCGCGGTCCGCGGCGAGCACCGTCGCCCGAAATCCGGCGAAGGACCGACTCATCCATTCGCCAAGCTCGGCGTACAGCACCGACGCGTCGTCGGTCGGATCATCCGGTGTCAGTCGCACCCCGTAGGGCGGATTGGTTACGAGAAAGAGCGGAGCATCCGTCGCTCCCTTGAGCTGCTTCTTGAGGGGCCCGAGAACCACACTGCGGGACAGGGTCTGAAACTCAGACTGCTGAAAAACGATGAGGTCGGCGATACGGACCGGGTCCAATGCGTTTCCGTTTCTGTCTGCTTCGCCGACTTCGCGCGCCACGCGCCCGACCCGTGCCGCGTTCCGTCGCGCCGCCTGTATGGCCACGCTGTCACGATCGGAGGCCCAGATTCGGCTCCCCGATTCAAGAAAAGTCAGTCGACCAACAGCCGCCCGCTCCCGGGCCTCCCGGTGTACGCGATCCCAGGTTTCGTCATGGTGCCCCCACCAGCGCAGAAAGCCGAAGTCCTCCCGGTCCAGATTCGGCGCACGGTCTGCGGCCATGAGCGCAGCTTCCACCGCCAGCGTACCCGAACCGCACATGGGGTCAGCGCATACCGCAGGATGCGTTAGCCCCCCGCCCCTGTGAAGCCGTTCCATGGCCTCAGCCCAGCCGGAACGGATAAGGACGGATGCCGCAGTATTCTCGCGAAGCGGAGCTTCAACCCCGTCGGTCCGGTAGCCGCGGCGGTGCAGGCTCTCACCGGTCAGATCGAGTGAGATGGTGGCACCTGTCGATGTCAGGTGCACGGCGATGCGCATATCGGGGCGCTGTACGTCCACCGACGGTCGCCGTCCGTGCGCCGTTCGCATTCGGTCCACAATCGCGTCTTTTACTATGAGAACCGGCATGTTCGAGTGACTGAAGGCTGAATGACTACCGGTCGCGGATACCGCTATCGTCGCATCGGGTCCGATGTGAGTCTCCCAGGTGACTGCGGCGGCGCAGGCGTACAGCTCCTCGCGGTTGTACACCACACCTTCTGCGAGCTGCAGCAGTACCCGCCCGGCAAGCCTGGACCAGAGGCAGATGCGATACACGTCTTCCGTCGTTGCCGTGCAGCGGACTCCGCTGTTACCCGGTGTAATATCGCACACGCCGGAGATGGAGGTAAGCTCATCGGCGAGAAGCGCCTCGCTGAAAAGAGGACAGCTGACAAAAAGAGTGAACCGCTCTGTCATGATGCAACCTACGAATCGTAGTGTGTACGGCCACGGAGGCTTCGCGCGACAGTCAGTCGGTCGGCGTATTCAAGATCTCCACCGACCGGGAGGCCCAGAGCCAGCCGCGAGCAGTCAACGCCGCGGGTCTGCAGCTGCTTGACAAGGTACAATGCGGTCGTGTCGCCCTCGACTGTGGGGTTTGTGGCCAGTATGACTTCGCGTATTCCGAGCTGCTCAATGCGACGATACAAGGCGGCAACGCGCAACTCGCCGGGACCAATGCCATCTATAGGCGAAAGCACGCCGCCGAGCACGTGGTACAGGCCGTGAAACTCCCCGCTCTGCTCGAGCACTTCCACATCCTGCGGCTGCTCGACGACACAGATCACGGTTCTGTCGCGTGCGGTGTCGCTGCAGACCGCACAGGGATCTGCCTCTGTGTAGCGTCCGCATTCGCTGCAGGGATGTATGCGGTCGTGGAGCGTCGCGAGCACCTCAGACAGGTTCGCGGCTACGCGTCTGTCACTCTTGAGCAGATAATGCGCAATGCGGACGGCACTCTTGCGCCCGAGTCCGGGCAAACGTGCAATCTGGGATACAAGATCATCCAGGGCCGACACGTATCAGCCGCCGAACATACCGGGAGGTAGATCCATGCCCCCGGTCAGGGATGACATCTGCTGCTTGATTTCTTCCTTTACCTTCTCCATCGCGTCTGTAAACGCGGCGAGCACCAGATCCTGCAGCATCTCGATGTCCGAAGGATCGACGGCTTCGGGCGAAATTTCCACCTTCTGCACTTCCATCTGTCCGTTGATGGTGACCCGCACCATATCACCGCCGGACGAGCCGACTGCGATCACGTCCTTCATGCGCTCCTGCGCCTCGTTAAGCTTGCTCTGTATATTCTGAAAGTTCTTGAGAAAATCCATGGGGTTTACATTCATGTCCTGCTCCTTTGTCTATTCGATAACTTCGCCGCGGAATACCCGCTTGACCATGTCTACCTGCTCGGGTGGGGCATCCTCGTCGGGACCACCGGCTTCTGCCTCAACTTCACTGTGAAAAACCTGTGTCCGAATTCTCATGCCCCGTCCGATCACTTCCTTCATGCAGTCCTGCAGCAGGACAGTATCTTCCTGAGCTGCCTTCGCGTGATACGCGCTCTCAAACCAGAGTTCAAGAGTGTCCGGATCGGGGTGATCAAAATGATGAAGCTTCTCGAGAATGGTGCCGAGTGCGAGTTTGCGCGAGCGTATTGCCTCGACAATGCTGTTCCACGCCGATCGCGACATGCCATTCTGCGAAGCGGGGGGCTGTTGCGGAACGGAAACATCCTGCGTGACCGGTGCCTCGTGCCCGGTGTTCAGGTTTTCACGATCGGTGGATCCGTTTTCGTCCGCGGTCGGGGCGATCGACTGACGATCGAGGTCGGTCAGCCGCGGGTGTCTCGCCTGCGCCCCGGAGCGAAGCCGTGCAAGCTCATCAATGAGTTCGCGAGGCGAGATGTAAAACGTGAGCTCCGCGAGGCGTGAAAGCACAAGCTCGAGCTCGAAACGGGGATTCAGACTGTAGCGAAGGTTACGGTACAGCTCGAACAGCATGTCGACGGCCTTCTGCATCTGCGCAGGCGTAAAAGCCTGGACAACGCTATCGGATACCCGATCAGCGGGGCGGCCCAGAATTCCGGTCTTTCGCACTCCGTGTCTGACGAGCAGGGCCGTCCGGAAGTAATCGGCAAGATCGATGGTAAACTGCTCGATCGCAACTCCTGCGGACAGCAGTTCGTCGCACCGTTCAAGAACCTGATCGGCAGCACCTTCGGCCATAGCCGCGGCGAGCGAGTCGAGCTGATCGAATCCGACCAACCCCAGCTTCTGCTGTATGTCGACGAGGCGTATCTCTCCGTCTGCGAAACTTGCGACCTGGTCGAAGAGCGTGTAAGCGTCGCGCAGACTTCCACCGGACTCTTTCGCCATCCAGAGCACCGCGTCATCTTCAGCCTCAAGACCCAGATCCCTGGCTGCGTCGTGGAGGGCCTCCGCGATAATGGGCATGGGCACCAGGCGAAAGTTGAACTGCTGGCAACGGCTTCGTATGGTGGCCGGTACTTTGTGTATCTCTGTTGTGGCAAACACAAAGATAATGTATGGAGGCGGTTCTTCGATGGTCTTCAGCAACGCGTTGAACGCACTGTTGGAGAGCATGTGCACCTCGTCTATGATGTAGATCTTGTACCGCGAACTCTGAGGTGCGAACAGTACCTCGTCCTTGATCTGCCGTACATCGTTGACGCTGGTGTTGCTCGCACCGTCGATCTCGATTACATCTATGGCCGCACCCCGTGATACCGCGTCGCCGTCCGGTGAGTCGGGACATCCGTCCGGATCAGGCCCGTCCGGACAGTTCAGCGAGCGAGCGAGTATGCGCGCAGCCGACGTCTTACCAACCCCCCGGGGACCGGAAAACAGGTATGCGTGGGCAATGCGCCCGGTACGAATGCTGTTCTTGAGCGTGGCAACGACGAACTCCTGACCGAGCAGGCCATCGAAGTGTGTCGGGCGCTTTCTGTTTGCGGTTACTTCATACGACATGGTAAATAAGCACCCCCTCAGGAGCCAAGCGATCTGCGGCACACGGACACGTCACTTACCGCTGCTCCCTTCCGGGCCTGACGGGGTTGGGCGACAGCCCATTGCACAGTGCCTGACATGCACTGAAGGGGCGAATCGGAGAGAGAGGGATTC
>SKXQ01000071.1 GCA_007128315.1 Spirochaetaceae bacterium
CAGCGGGGTGAATCCGGCTTCGTACGCTTCGGACCCGGACCCGAAAACGGACGGGAATATCGCATTGAAGACCGCGATCAGCACAGGATCACTGCGGTAGTTGGTTGCGATTGTACGTCTGGTTCCACCGGTGGCCGAAAGCGACTCCGAGAGCGTCTTGAATACCCGAACATCCGCACCACGGAACCGGTAGATACTCTGCTTCTCGTCTCCGACGTAAAACAGATCCGCCGGGTGTTCGATACTGTTCGCACCTGCAACGAGTTCTATGAACTCTTTCTGCTCCTCGTTGTTATCCTGAAACTCATCGATCATGATGTGACTGATCGCTGCATGATAATACCGACGGATGTCGGTCTGTTCGCGCAGAATGCGCAGGGCAAGCGAGAAAACGTCGGCAAAACCGAGCACGGCTGCGTCCTGCTTCGCCGCAATAACACGATCCTGGAACTCCTGAAGAAGCTCGTAGACCCTGGTGATTTCCTCTGCCGACACCTGCGTCTGAATGATTTCAATGGCCGACGCGGATGCGGGTTTTATCGCATCGACGCAGGAGGCAAGGACTTCGTAGTCTCCCTTGCGCGAGCCGCTTTTTTTTATTTTATGCACCCGTTCGAGTAGCGGGAGAAGCTCGTCGGTGTGCCGGCCAAGCAGGGGCAGGCAGGCTTCTGCAGCCTGCCGCGCATCAGATACGAGTTTACCGGTATCGGTTGTCTCGCTCAGCATCAGAAGCTCGGAGTCCAGCACGTTCAGGAGCCGTGGCAGCTCACGGGCGAGCGCTGTCTGCTGACGTTTCCAGACTCCCGTGAAGTCATAGGGATCGCCGGGTTTCATGTAGTTCTGCGCAATCGGCACGAGAACCTGCTCCCACAGAGCCTCAATCCCGTACTCCGAAGTCATCCACGCCATAGTCGGATCGGTTGTCTTTCTCAGAATGAACTCAAGGGCTTCCCGGCGACACAGCTCCGCGTACGCGTCTTCATCGGTCACGAAATTCGGAGGCAGTCCGTAGCCTGCGCACCCGGCTCGTGCGACTTCAGATGCGAAACTGTCGAGCGTTGAAATACGCGCGGAATCGAAATCCTGCAGCGCTTTGCGGAACAACGGGTTTTCCCCCTGCCTCGAACGCAGCAGCGTAAAAATACGGCTGTGCATCTCTGCGGCGGCCTTGCGGGTGAAGGTCAGCGTAAGTATGCCCTGGACCTCGGCTTCTCCCGAAGCGATGAGTGACAGATACCGTTCGGCAAGAACCGTTGTCTTACCGGATCCGGCACCGGCCGCGACCACGCTTGTTCCACGGACGCGAACTGCCGCACGTTGATCGTCGTCGAGTGATCTCATGATTCGTCCCCGGTGTTCGACGCCCTGTGAGCAAACTTACCCCTGCAGATCTCGCGTGTCGGACAACCATCACATCCACGGGCGCCACCGGGGCAATGGAAGTCCAGTCTGATCATTGTATCCGCCAGATACTCAAGTCCTGCTTCAAGACTGGCACGATAGTCGGGCCATTCCGTCTCGCCTATGACAGCCTTTTCACCGCCAAAGACGGTTCGCTTCGGGTTTCGTGTATTCTCGAAAGACACGTAATGCGCTTCCGAGATGCTCTGTCCCTGCGCCTCGAACATGAGACGGTAGAGAGGAATCTGCGTCCGTTCGCCTCGCTTGATCTCGTTGTTTTGTGGAATACTGTTCTTCTTGTAGTCAATGAGGGCAAACCCTCCCGGGCCGCTTGCATGGAGTGCATCAACGCGACCTCGCACCTGCACACGGTCTGATATTCTCATGCTCAGACTGCGCTCGTACTCATAGGGCATCGCATCGGGAAGCAGGGTCGCCTCGGTCTGAAGCGCATGCATGACCGCTCGAACAAACTTTGGCACGAGTAGTTGCAGGAACACCTGCGGTACGGGACTTTCCTTCAGTGCACGGCCTCGTATGTAGCTTCGCACATGCTCCTCGAGGGCCTCCTCGGATACGTAGTCGTTCCACCGTCCAAGAGCCGTGCATCCTGCTTCCCTGATCTGCCTGTGTACCCACTCAACAGCCTCGTGTTCCAGCGACCCGAAGGTCAGCGGATCGCTTCCCTGCATCTGGGAATACGCGGTATCGATCCCGACATAGTGTGCGAGCATGGCCCCGAAAGGCTGTGCACGCAGTGCGTCTACCGCACCAGCGGAGACACGAATCTGTTCGTTGTCATCGGCGAGAAGCGAGGCAAGCACGGCGGCGGCCCGCGAACCCGGCTCGACGGGCTGTCGCCGGTAGTCGGGGCCCGCAACACGGGGTCTCGCCTGCCAGGCGCCGAAACCTGCCGACTGTGGTTCATACCATCCCGTCTCGGGGGCTGCTGCCTGCCCTCCCCAGCAGGCAACTTCGTGACCGTACAGTCCGGCACCCTCAGCGGGTGCCTCCACGACCGTGACCGGTGGCGCAAGACTCACGCCGCCCGGGGTCTGTGCGCTGTAACTCAGGCGAACGTCCCGACCACTCCATGCGTAGGCACGGAGAAAGGACTCGGTCAGGTCGTGATCCGGCAGTCCGATCTGATCGCGCTCGTGCACCTGCAGAAAAGGCGAGACGGCGAGCGGAGAGGCTATGGCACGTCGTCCGAGCCCGATCACGAAGTGATGATCAGGAAGCATTCCCGCGCTGACCCGATACGGATACACGGCGACGCCAGTCTTGTCGGCGGGTCGCACGTACACAACATCAGCAAGCGACGCCAGAAATACGGCGAAGGGTTTATCTACGCAAAGGCCGGTCTGTCGTTCGGCATCTATCCATTCCCCAAGCACAGTCAGGCACCGCTGAAACACCGGTTCGATCTCGGGGCCAAAACCATCCGGATCGACGAGCGATCCGATCAGACGGGCGTAGAGATTCTTCCTGATCTCGGTGAAGCTCGGAGAATGCACGATTGCTTCGAGTCCGGTCCTCACCGAGTCAAACAGCCTGGCGAGTTCGCCTGCCGGCCACCCTGCATCTTCCGCCGTCTCGCGAAATCGACGACTTCCGCCCCCGTCAAAGGCTGCCTTCCACGCATCGAAGCGCTGTGTCGACAGACATCCGTGCTCGACGCCGAATCGGGAAAGCAGCCGCATGGCCTCGGGTTCGAACCAGGGTATGGTCGGCATGCGAAAGAGTCGGGTACAGGCATCGACGGCGAAGCGTCGCTCAACAACCTCTGCGATTCCGACAAAGATGGATCCGGCCGCGTGGTCGGACAGGCTTCGCCCCGCTCGCATACCCAGTGAGAGCCCGCGTCGACGCGCTTCGCGTTCGAGTTCGTCGCGGCTGGCCTCGAGATCCGCAACGGTCAGAACGATGCGATCGACAGCCGAACCCGACCCGATAACCGCCTCAACCTGATCAAGGACGGCTC
Organism: Spirochaetaceae bacterium; assembly: GCA_007128315.1. Lineage (GTDB taxonomy): Bacteria > Spirochaetota > Spirochaetia > DSM-27196 > SKKC01 > SKKC01. The sequence goes on from SKXQ01000071.1 coordinate 3,386, forward strand.
TGATTTCGACCAGGGTATCCTGGTACTCGACAACCTCGACGCTGTCAGGCTCTACCTGACCGGTAAAACATTGAAGCACGTCCACGTCGTCCGAAGCAGTGACGGCTCCGGAAAACTCCGGCCAGTCCTCCAGAAGCTCGGGGAAGAATACCACATACCGCGTTCCGCCGGTCCGGACTCCGGCGGGAGCCCACGCCGGCTCGAAAAGCCCGCAGGTATCCATAAAGTGCTCGTATCGTCCGATAAGCTCGACAAGATCGTGTTTAAGTCGCGCATTCAGCCCCGCGAATCCGGGTGCCGATACCAGAGCGGGAAGACCCGGAAGGCCCCGGGTGATAACCGGGGCGAACCGCAACGAATGGTCTGCGTGTTCGGGTGGTACGATGCGCTGCAGCCAGGCCTTCTTTCTGTTTTCGGTCAGACAGGCATGAACGAAGAGCGCGCGGATTCGCCGGTTTACAGGCTTGCGAGCAGCCTCAGAACGAGTCGTCCGTTCCTTGAAGGTATCCCAGGATATAAAGCGGTCGGCCGGCAGCGCTGCGCACTTCTCGCCCGTCCTGTCGGCTGCGCGTCGACGGGCGGTATCCCCGCGCCAGAACGAAACGGTCACCTCGGAGGGAAACACACAGACGCCCTCCGCCGACAGCGTTTCGTCTATCGTGCGACGTATGTCTGAAACCGGGTCCATCAGGACTCGAAGTCAACTGCAGCGCGAAACGAGGTGTGCTCACCAACCCAGGATGCGACTTCCTTGTGCACCGGATCGATGCGGTAGCGTTCAAGTTGGGCCATATCGGCGTGCCGGGTTATAAGGACCACGTCACAGGCAGCCGCACCGTCGACCGTATTGAGACCGACCTCGAGCGATATAAAGTGCGGCACGGCTCCGTACATAGTCTCAAGCCGTGCCTTCAGGGCCGCTGCCGCTTCCTGCTTCCCCGAGAAACCATCTTCCTTGACCGTCCACATGACAACGTGTGTAATCACTGCAACCTCCCGTTTGAATATCGCATAGTAGCATGAGAACAGAGCATCCTAAAGTCATAGACCCTCCTGTGCCGACAATAAGGAATGTAGAGGACTTTTCTACAGGAGAATGAGCCATGAAAGCGTTTCGCATACAGGGAGCCAAGCATTTCGACGACGTACTGTACGTTCAGCACGAGACCGGGAACGATATACAGCTCATCCGACGGCAGCGAAACGCCTGGGGAGAGTTTGACCAGCCGCTGACGCTCACCCGGGCCATGTTTGACCTGTGCCTTCGAACCGGCTATCTGACCGCTGTCGACATAGCACCACCGACCGGTGAAGCAGAACGCAGACGAACGGCACCAGCCCGAATGGTGGTCTAGGAAAAGGCCCTATAGTTCTACGGTCTCACCGGGTGCCACGGACCGTCTGTCGCCTCGGACCAGCACTGGTACGGGTTCGGCATTCGCCGGATCAGCCTGCAGACGCACGCTGCTTCTTCCGATCTCAATTCTCAGATCGTTCCGATGGAACGTCATCAGGAATTCGACCCGGTCCCATTGCGGGGGCATGTGGGGGTCCAGGTATACGCCGTCCTGATGCACCCGGGCACCGGCAAAGCCGAAGACAACGATCTGCCAGGCAGCACCGCTTGCGGCAGTGTGTATACCACCGATAAATGTACCTCCGCTGACCGCCTTGTTGGCGTTAAACAGATCGACCGTACACGATCTCATGAAGTACTCATATGCCTGGTCCATACGACCAATCCATGAGGCGACCATCGAATACACCGACAGGCTCAATGAACTGCCGTGCTGGGCGCGAGGCTCATAGTACGCGTAGTTCGCCTTCATTACGTCCCGCCTGTACGCGTCCGGGTGAATTGCGAACAGTTGTATGACGTCCGCCTGTTTCGCAACCTGGGTGTGAACGGCAACCCCGTTGGGCCAGCCCCAGTATTCACCGGGATCGAGAAGCCGGGACTCCAGCTCGTCCGGTCGAACGTCTTCAAGCTCGAAAAAGCGGTCGAACTGCGGGATCACCCGATCCTTTTCTCGCGGTGCAGGAATGTAGATCTTGTCGAGCACCCGCTGCCAGTGTTCAGGTTCCGCGTCGGAGAGCCCGATGGTCCGTTTCAGAGTCTCAAGAGCTTCAGGCGCCCGTTCAGCCAGGAGCTGATAGATCTGAAGCGCGCGCCGGAAGCTGTACTGCGCCTGATAGTTCGTGAACAGATTATTGTCGACGTTTTCATGATACTCGTCGGGGCCAAGCAGACGTATATACTCGTACCGGTCACGTGCAGGATTGTAGAAAGCCCTGATCCAGAGAAACCGGGCGATCTCGAACATCATCTCCGCGCCGTAGTCTACGAGAAATTCGAAGTCACCGGTCGCCTGATAGTACTTCCAGATCGTGAATGCGATATCGGGACTGACGTGTATCTGCCAGTCGTTGAAATGGTTTCGTATCTTCCGGCCCGTCAGGACATCCTCGAAGAAAAAGGACGGACATATCTCCTCGCCCGTATCCGCACTGACCCAGGCATAAAACGCACCTCCGTAGCCAAGGTCCTCTGCCTTCTTACGCGCACCGTTCAGAGTCCTGTATCGATATACCAGGATGCGCCGGGCGATTTCCGGTTCCGTGTACATGAAGACCGGCAGGTTGAAGATTTCCTGATCCCAGAACGCGGCCCCCTGATACGCCTGACAGCTGAGACCTCGGGCACCGATGGGCAGGTGATCGGTGTGAGCGGGAGTTGCGATGGCATTCTGGTACAGACAATAGCGAAGCACCGTCTGCGCCGCAGGGTCACCTTCTATCGTAACGTGGCAGCGGTTCCATCGGTCGTCCCAGACTGCTTTATGTGACACGAGCAGGGCCTCGTAGCCTGTCTCCACCGCTCTCTCGAGCGACGAAAGCGCTGCCCGCCGGGGATCACCGCTATCGTTCCCGCTATACACGGCCATATACTGATTGGATGAGATTCGCTGCCCGGACTCGAGTTCGAACTCGTACACCACGTAGCACGCATTTTTCTCCATACGACGGGACGATCGCAACGGCTGCGCACCGGTCATTACGACCGTCGTTGCAACCGTAATCGGAAGACCTTTCTCCTGTGTCACACAGTCGAAGTACAGGCTTTCATTCTGCTCGCCGGTTACGCGATCGGAATAATGCTCGCCGTTGAGACTCCAGATGTCACCGTCTATTCCGGCTGTGAAACGGACTTTCATGTCACTGTGTGCATCCAGACTATAGGTCTGACAGAGGAGATGAAGATCCGTGTACGATGCGAATCGGGCATCCCGTATTGCGACTTCGATTTCGTTTCCGCGCCCCCATTCAACCGACCGATGCTGAACACCGTAGCGGACGTTCAGAGAACGTTCATAGGAAAAAGTTTTTCCCTCGAACAGCGAGACGGGCGACCGATCGGACACGATATCGACCAGCTCAGCCTCCGCAAACAGCCCGTTGGGAACAGTGCACAGCTCAGTCCATTTACCGTCCGCATTGTCGTAGGTGTCGGACACCACGCAGCCGACGTACTCGGCTTTCCGCCACTCCGGAAAGGTACCTCGATATCCGAGATACCCGTTTCCTGTCATGAAGTTACTGCCGTTCGTGACCAGTTGCCCGGAATCGAAACGTTGCTCAGTTATATCCCAACCGGTCTCGGTAGCGAGATTATCCCGCAACTGCATGAAACACTCCTTCCGTCTGATATGATTAGCTGCGTTACTAACGTCCAAGTATAAACGGGAAGCGCGCAGCTCACAAGAAATTATCCGGCGTCAGTCGATAATTCGACCGTTCGTTCGATATGGTTTGACATTCGTTCAAGTTTCACGTAGGCTATACCTCATCAAGATCAGGGAGGAATGCGCCGTCGCGACTTCCCTTGCGTGGTCCGCTGTGTTTTCCACCAGATTCTGCAGGAGACCACCAGCCTGCCGGCCGACCCGACCTGTTCACCGTGTTCCGGTGGTCCGGGGAGGCCGTGCGGCATCCAGATTGCACGCCCGGCGATATGATCCTCACGCAGGAATAGTTGACAGGGGCTCGAGCATTGCACTACAGTCATTCAGAACGTCCGGGGGTGTAGCTCAGTTGGCTAGAGTACGTGAATGGCATTCACGGGGTCACGGGTTCGAATCCCGTCACCTCCAGTCGTCCAACTTTTAAGGAAACCAAAGGTCGCTATGGCCGGAACATCCGGACCCTCACGAAATGCAGGTTCCTCACCAGATGTCGATCCCGATCTCGCGGATCTCCTGGGTACAAACGAATCCACTCCCGATTTCAACGAGCTTTTTGACACTGGAGGAACACAGAAGACGCCCGACGCTGCCAGGCCAGACGACCAGCCGCTCGGAAGTACCGAGAAGCGCTTCGAGAAGATCGAGCCCGCATTCGGCGACGCTCACGATTTTTTTTCATCCGCCAACTACTACAAACAGATCCTTACCGGCGAAGGCGATATCTCGAAACGCATTCACGGGCTGCTTGGCAGCTTTCTGAAGGCTGAGGATCCGCAGGATCGCAGTATGTACCGGGGAAAACTCGCCCCGGCGATCTGGGAACTCGTGTCAGGAATCGCCGCTCAGGCTGGGTCACACCTCGGTCTCGAAAAACGTCTCTTCCAGCGCTTCCATCTGCTTCTACCAACCATGATCAACCCTGATCAGCGTGAGCTTCTCGCCCGTGTTCCCGTGAAAAACAGGACCGGCGAACCCGTTTTTTATGTGGATGAATGGCTCGAGCAGGTTGGAAGCGGTCGGGTGAATCAGAGCGCGACCGACGAGACCAAGCTCCATGCCCGCTCGCAGAACGAGAAACTCAACTCTCGCCTTGAAAAGACCCGGGGGAGACGCCAGGCGCAGGAACAGCTCATCCGAAACAAGATCGAGGAGCTTCGGTCGAACGAGCAGCGACTGACCCAACTGGTGCGGGAGATCACAACACACGAAACCCGTTCCGACATGGATGACCTCATCCTCCCCTACACGGACGCGCAGAAGTCTAATTTTTCCGACGTGTCGTCGATCATGCGGCGCATGAGCAATCTCGGCAGGGAACTTGAACGTGACTATCGGGATCTCGACCTACTCCTGGAAGAGCTCAAGGAGCTTTCGGAGCAGAGCGAGGACGGCGAAGACGTGTTTGAGAGCATGGACACCAAAGCCGCTGCAGCCGAAGTTGGTACGGTACGGCAGATGGCGAAGCTCTGCGTCGGCCGGCAGGGCAACCATTTCCCACTTGTCTATAAACAGTACTTCAAGGCAAGCAGCTTTGATATAGGTACCCGGGAAAACGTGATTAACATTCTCGCCGACGTGGAACGCCTTGATCCCGAACTGTTTCACAGGACATTCAAGCAACAGACAAACCGAATCATACCCAATGTGATACTGATTCCCTGTTACGGAGATACAGGCGTATGCTGGGAGCCGTTCGAGCGCCTGAACCGCGCGACAAGTCGCGGACGTCTTGCAATACCCATGTACCCCAAAGACCTCAAAGTTGCAGTAATAACTGCCTGTGCGGATCTACGCTGGCAGGTTGCAAAAGAGAAGGCTGCCCACTACTGGATGGAGGAAGGCCTGACAGGCTGGTACTACCAGTGGTTCAGCGAGCACAAAATGAAAGGGGACGTGAAAGACAGGTTTATCGAAGATTACGTCCTGTGGATCAGCAAGGAGAGCGAGGGTACCCAGAAGCTCGACCGGGAGGTCAGGTCAATATTCTGGCGCTATATCCCCTTCCCCCAGGACCTTCGGGATACTCTCAAGAACCGGGGATTCGTGTACCAGGAGCTGTACAAGAAGGACCAGAACCGTGCGATTTCCGACGGTTACTGAGTCAATCCACGCGCTTCCGCGGCGGTGACTTTCTGCTCCGGAAGATCGGCTCAAAGTACTTCTCGAGGTCGAACTTCTTTGACAGCAACTTCACTGCGTAATGGTACAACACATAGGTCACGACGATCGTCGCGAGAAACACCAGGGCAACTGCGAGTGTTCCGAACTCTGGCGACATGGTCGGTGGAGCAATGCCGGACAGGATTACGAGAAGCACCGTAAAAACGATCCCCATAACCAGAACATTCAGCACGGTAGCGCCGAGCACAAAGAGTATTGTATTAACCTTCTTGTTCATCCGAAACACCTTCTGTTGACGAGCTGGTCGTGTGTGGCTTCTGTCGATTCTTCGTCTCGAACACGATCGTACTCACGACAAAGCCTATCCCGCATACGACGACCGCTGCATCGGCAACGTTGAATGTGGGCCAGCGTTCCATGCCGAAGAGACCGAAAAACGCCACGTCGATGAAGTCTACCACACCTTCCGGACGAATAAAACGGTCGACAAGGTTCCCGAGCCCTCCCCCAAGCACACCAGCGAGCATCCAGGTCTGCACGACATTCAGTTCAGCCGAACGCCAGTAATAGACCCCGACGCCGATAATGACCGCTGCCGGAAGCAACATGAAGACAATGCCGCGCCAGGGTTCAGGAATACCGTAGCCAAGTGAAAACGCAACCGCCGGATTTCTTGTGTGTATGATGCGGATAAGACCGTCAAACCAGCGCAGTCCGACCGTATACATCGGGATACGCGCGACAATTATGGCCTTCGTGAGCTGATCAAGAACGATAACGACTGCAGCGAGGCTGAGTGCATCAATCCTGCAGCGGGCTGATCGAAAGGGAAAATCTGTCATATCTGTCATAGTCCTGTCGGTACATCGATGAACGTGGTCTCAACCTCAGGATACTCGCCGGAAAGTTTTTCCGCCAGTGCTTTCACCCCCCAGATTTCCGTCAGATAGTGCCCGCCGAAGACGACCGATATCTCTGATTCGAGCGCCTTGTGATACATCGTGTGCTCCGCGTCACCGGTTATAAACAGGTCAAGACCGTTCGAGACCGCCTCGTCGAGCGAACTGCCGCCGCCACCGCTGACAAGACCGACCGTCTGTATCTGCACAGCGCCGAAAGGAAGGATGCCCAGGGGGGCATCGACTCCGCCGAAAAGCCGGGTGACGAGGGCTTCAATGGAGAGAGGAGCCTCCAGACTCCCCATACACCCGATATCCCTGCCGCGGAAACGGCCGAAGGGCTGTACGTCAGCGAGTCCGAGCGCCCGTGCCATCTGTGCGTTGTTTCCGTAGACCATGTGCTGATCAAGCGGCAGATGAATCGCGTATAAGCCCATATCGTGCTCGATGAGATGTCGCAGGCGGGAGTAATGAGTATCGCGTACTGCCTGTTCGCGTCCCCAGAAGATCCCGTGGTGGACCACCAGAAGATCTGCGTTCCAGACGCTTGCCCGATGAAAGGTCTCAAGGCAGGCATCCACCGCAAACGCGACGCGTTGCACCTCACGGTTCCGGCGACCTACCTGCAGACCATTCAGAGAAGGATCCACAGTCTCGAAGTCATCGATGGGAAGAAAGGATCTGAACCATGTATCAAGCGTTTCCAGTCGCATATCAGATACTATCGGCCGTGAGCGCTGCGGAAATCAAGCGGTCACACAGTAGTCACGTGAGGCCCTCACAGCTATGATGTCGGCTATGGGTCAGAACGAAAAGGTCTCATCCGGCGCATCGCACGCCGCCGCGTACCGACTCCCGTCGGAGCTGGTGCGCTTTACCATTTCAGAAGAAGAGCTCGGGCCGATCAACGGCGAACAGCCGAGCTTCGACATTATCGGACAGCCCCGAGCCATGCGCGCCCTCCGTATGGCCGTGCGTATTGGAGCCAAAGGCTATAACGTGTTTGCCACCGGGCCGGCAGGTACCGGAAAACGCACCGCGATCATGCGGGTTCTTGAGGAAGAAGCGCGTGGCGTAGGTCAGCTCAGGGACATTGTGTACGTCTACGGTTTCGAGCAGGAAGAACGTCCGCCGGTTCTCTGCTTCAAGCCGGGCGATGCCCGTGTTTTTCGGAACATGATCGCCGAGCTCATGGTAAAACTGAAGGAGCTCGTCCAGGAGCTGCTGGAGCGACAGACCTTCAAGACGGAGAAAGATCGCATCCTGCTCTCGACTGAAGGCTGGGAAAACCGGCTCGTCCGCGAGTTCGAGAGCCGCCTCAGTGAGGACGGGTTCGTCGTCGAACACGCCTCCGAAACAGAAGAAGGACTCGCCGAGCTCTACCCCATTGTTGACGGGGATCCGGTGAGCTTCGAAGAACTGCAGCGCATGCTCACAGCCGGAAGACTTGACGAGGCTGAGTGGAACGAGAAGCGGGAGAAGTACCATAAATATATGGACGAGCTTCAGGCCATCTACCAGAAGCTGCAGGTAAACCGGCAGAACATGGAGCAGTCACTCGACGAGCTGACGCTTCAGACCATAGATCCCGATCTGAAAGAGGCATTTGCACCTCTGCGGGCGCGTTTTCAGGACGCGGAGGTGCAGCGCTACCTGGACCGACTGTTTGCCGATGTCAGGCTCAATCTGCGCTACTTTCTTCCCGATGCACCTGCCAAGGATGAAGATGAGAACCCTGCCCTCTCACGCTACCACGTGAACATCGTGGTTGATCACGCTGAGACCGAAAAGGCACCGATCGTATTCGAGAGCAACCCCGACTACCCGACGCTTTTCGGGACGCAGGAACCGGTCCCCGAAGGATCACACGAGCATCGCAGTGGCTTTATGATGCTCAGAGCGGGTTCACTTCTTCGCGCAAACGGCGGGTACCTCGTTCTCAGAGCGGAAGACCTGCTCGAAGAGGAGGAAGCCTGGATAACCCTCAAACGAGCCCTTCAGGACGGTGTCACCGAAATCAGGCCGACGCCCATACCCTTCCAGCCCTTCGGCGTAGGTCTGAAGCCCTGGCCCGTTCCCCTGCAGGTAAAAGTAATCGTGATGGGTCCGGACTCAGTATACGACGTTCTGTATAACACCGACGAAGAGGTGCAGAAACTCTTCAAGGTTCCCGCAGAGTTCGACAGCTCCATGGACCGGACACCGGAATCGATCCGACAGTACACCCGCTTCCTGCAACTTACCGTACGCGAGGAAAGTCTGCTTCCGCTGTCACCGGGTGGTGTTGCCGCGATTATCGAGCACGGCGTCAGGCTGACGGAGTTCCGCGCGAAGCTCACGACCCGGTTTTCGGCTATCGCCGACCTTCTGCGAGAAGCCGACTACTTCGCCCGAAGCCGGGAACTATCGGCTGAGATCGACCGCGAGGCGGTTGAGGCCGCCCTGAACGAGCGTAAATTCCTGTATAGCCTGCCCGAAGAGAAAATCGATGAGCAGATCATCGGTCGCGAACTCCTGATCGAAGTTACCGGCAGTGCGGTCGGTCGGATCAACGGACTCGCCATCCTCGACCGGGGCTATTATGCCTTCGCCCGGCCCATGCTTATCACGGCGCGTTCGAGCGTAGGCGACGACGGCATCATCAATATAGAGCGGGAGAGCGGCCTGTCAGGCGAAATTCACGACAAAGGGGTATACATAATAGAAGGTTTTCTGCGATCCACCTATGCCAGGGACATACCCCTGTCACTGCGCGCAAGTATTGCATTCGAGCAGAGCTACATAGAAGTCGACGGAGACTCAGCCTCAAGCTCCGAAGTCTATGCTCTGCTTTCATCAATCACCGACATACCGCTTCGACAGGACATAGCCGTGACCGGATCGGTCAATCAGATGGGAGAAGTTCAGCCCGTTGGTGGTATCAGCGAAAAGATTGAAGGGTTCTACGAAGTGTGCAGCAGACTCGGCATGACCGGTGATCAGGGCGTCATAATTCCCGCGGGCAATATCCCGAACCTGATCGTGTCGAGGGACGTGCAGAGGGCTGTCGACGAGGGACAGTTCCACATCTATGCGGTACACACGATCGACGAGGGAGTCAGCATCCTCACCGGTTTGTCGGCCGGCACGCGAACCGAAGACGGCAGCTTTCCTGCCGGTACCGTAAACGCCCGCGTACAGAACAGCCTTCTCACGATGGCCAGGCAGATGAAATCTTTCTCGGATGACTAGTTATACAGGTTTAATATTTCCACACTTGACCTGAACGCGCTCGCGATTATTATGTAAACAGCAGTAGCATAACAAAAAGGATGCCTCATGGCCCAAAGCAAGATTGACCCGGCGAAAGTGCAGCAGGCCGCACGCAGTGCGATCCCGCTGACCATCAAGAGTTACAAACTTCCACACGAGACTGAAGCACAACTTGAAGAGGTGCTCGCGATTTTTCTCAAAGAGATCGGTCAGGAAGGCTTGCGGGATGCTCTGGGTTACTGTCTGCGCGAACTCGCGGTGAACGCAAAGAAAGCGAATACGAAGCGCGTCTACTTCCAGCAGAAGGGGCTCAATATCGATGACGCTTCGGATTACCGGTCGGGAATGACCGGTTTCAAGGAAGACACCCTCAGTGACATCGACACGTACCTTGAACTGCAACGCCAGGCAGGGCTGTACGTCAAGGTCATCTTTCACTACAAGAGCCGGGTTCTGAACCTGTATGTCGCAAATAACGCGACGATAACCCGGAAGGAGCAGATGCGGGTCTACGACAGAATCGCGCGCAGCCGTGCCTTCAACAGCCTCGAAGAAGCACTGACCAGCGTACTCGACGACTCCGAAGGCGCAGGTCTCGGCATAGTCATTATGGTGCTCATGCTCAAGAAAATGGGCTTAAGCGAAGATGCTTTTGACATAGACGTGAAAAACGGCGAAACCGTGGCTCGTGTTCGCATTCCGATGAGTGAAGTGCACGCCGAAGCTCTCGATACGGTATCACAGGAACTCGCACGCCACATAGACAGCCTGCCCCGCTTCCCGGAAAACATCATGCAGCTTCAGAAGCTCATCGAAGATCCGGACTCGAATCTCAGCGAAATCAGCACGCAGATCTCGACGGACCCGGCACTGACCGCAGATCTCCTGAAGGTGGTGAACTCCGCACAGTTCATGCTCCCGAAAAAAGTAGACAGTATCACCGAGGCGGTGAAGCTCGTAGGAATGCGCGGATTGCGTAATCTTCTCTTCTCCTACGGAACGCAGAAGGTACTCGGGAACGAGACGAGCGAAACCCGCGCTCTGTGGGCTCACTCCTACCGGACCGGATTCTACGCGTATTATCTGGCCAGAAACGTGTTGAAGAACCGCGACATTCTCGATGACGTATACGCAGGTGGCATCCTGCACGACATGGGAAAGATCATCTTCGCGAACGTTCACCCGGAGCTGATCGATAGAATTGAACAGTTCTGCCGCGATAAGGACATACACACCGACCTTTTCGAAGATCTCGCAAGCGGCATGAACCACGCCGAAATCGGCGGGCTCGTTGCCGAACGATGGAACTTTCCCGAGGCGCTCATTCAGGCCATCCGGTATCACCACGACCCCATAAGCTGCGACCCGGTGTACGCTGAAGTCGTTCGATCGGTGTACCTTGCGAACGCACTGTGTGACCGTCACTCGGACGGCATAACGCTTGACCACATCGACCCGGAAACACGCGAACTGTACCGGCTGAGCAGCAACGAGCTCCTTCTGAAAATGAAGGAACGCCTGACGGATGCGTTCATGCGTGAAACGAGAAAACAGGACCGGTTTGAGTAGGAGCGAAAGGGGTTCTTGACCTCGCTTTTATATCTATATATAATTTAATATATACATATAAAAGCGAGGATACGCATGGCAGTCAACGTATACACAACACCATCCTGTACTTATTGCACGAAGGCGAAAAACTGGTTCCGCGAGAACGGCATCAGGTTCAACGAGTATAACGTAGCGTCGGACCAGAGTCGGGCCGACGAGATGATGCGAAAAAGCGGGCAGATGGGTGTCCCGGTGATCGATGTCAACGGAAAGATCATCGTCGGTTTTCGTCAGGACGAAATACAGCGCGCTCTCAAGCGCTGACTACCGGAACTCGCTGCGGTAATCCTGTCGCGGCACGCATACACCGTGTCCGGCAAGTCGGACCGTCCACCAGCTCAGGATCGCTGTCAGCGCGTTCGCAACATTCAGACTCTGCTTTGATCCATACATCTGCAGGCTGACGAGGCCAGCCGATGAGCGTGCCAGTTCGAGTGCGCGTTCCGACAGACCGAACTCTTCGTTTCCCACAAGAACGACACCACGATCGGGAAACTCGAAACGCTGCACAGGCACCCCTCCCGTCTCAAGCGCGAACACCGGAATCTCAGGCAGGTCAGCCTCAAGGTCCGAACTCCGCTGGACCGGTAATACACACTCGGCTCCCATAGCCGCCCGAAGCAGCCGCGGATGCGCAGGGTCCACGGTGGTACCGGCGAGTATACAGCGTTCCACTCCGAATGCTTCGCTGCTGCGGATAATCGATCCCACGTTATACGGACTGCGAACATCTTCTGCCAGAACGACCGTGTCACGGAAACACCGGCCACCCATCCGGTCTGCAGTCTCCGATCGATATCGTGCGGCCGTGATATCGGAGTCCCGAAGCCCGTAGTCGTCTGCAATTGCGTGTTTCAACTCATCAGCGGCCCGCAGTATCGACGCTGTCTCACCCGATCCCGTCAGCAGCCGCAAAAGCCTTTCGGCAGATCTATCTGCATTCGGTGTGCCGGCGACATCCTTCCGGACAAGGCGGAGCAGTTCTCCGGTGCGCAGAGAACCGGTGGGAAGAACGATCTGTTCAGGCGCAAAAGGGGAATCCGGACGGAAGGATCTGATTAGTGTATCCAGAAGGCGTGCATACCAGAGAATCCGTCGGGAGGCCGGCTGCGCCGCAAGTTTTCGAATCGTCAAAAATACCCTGCCCCGCAGGGGTCCCTACCAGGCCTGCTTCAGAATGTCGTATAGCTCGTGTCCACCGACCGGAATAGGCAGAAAGCCCAGTGTCTCGAAATCCGCAGCAGCGTCAGCAACACGCGAAAGATCATCGAGCGAGAGATCGAGCTCCCGCAGACGCGCCGGAAGGCCGGTTTTTGCCAGCAGTCGGCGTGACACCACTGAGGCGGCGTTGTTTTTACGGTCAATTGCCTCATCGTGTTCACGATCCGCTCCGGCGAGAGCCTGTGCGATGCGACGGGACTTTTCGGGTCGGACAGAGTCAAAATAGTCGAGAACGTAGGGGAGGATAACGGTACCCACCCAGGACTTCGGGATGTCGAAATAGGAGTTCGCCGCGTACGCGATGGCTCCACCCGCTCCCTGCATGCTTGTAGCGAGTCCGAGTGCACACATGAAGCTCGCCTCGGCTGCACGGGAGCGTGGTCTGACGTCGTCGGGGGCGGCCAGCACCTGATGCACACACTCCGCGAGGACCGCAATCGCGTTAACGAGCAAGGTGTCCGAGAATGCATTTGATCGCGTAGAAAGCATACCTTCCACACCGGCAAGGATTGTATCGATAAGGACCGCCGTGTAGGACTTGGCGCTGAGTCCCGCGGCGAGCTTCGCGTCGAAAACCGCCAGCCTCATGAGATTCGGAGGCAACTTGACAACCCAGGGTTCACGACCGGAGCTTCCGGTCACTACACAGTAGTCCTTGAACATGAGGTGATTTCGGCAGCTCGCGGGGACTTCCAGGTACGCAACGGGTTTGGCCGCGGCACCGATCGCCATGGCTTCACGAACGGTGGCCGCCTGGCCGCTGAACGAAGCGACCACACGAGCGGCAGATAGTACTCTCATACCCCCGAGACCAATGACAAACTCACAGCGTCCTGCCCGTGCCAGTCCGAGCGCGTGGTTGATCTGCGAGGAATCGCTCGAACCATCGAGTTCATCGAATACAATTACGTGTTTCCCGGTTCGCTCAAGCTGTGTCACGACCCGATCAACCGCACCTGTCTCTCTCACGACGTTTTCGGTCAACAGAACGCACCTGGTTCCGTAGTCAGCTGTTTCTGCTGCAATGCGGGCGACGGAATCGGTGCCGACAATCACCCTGCCGGGAATGTCATAAACGAGATCGTGCATTACACAGCCTCCATTGGCAAAATCGGTGAGAATGAGCGGCCATTACAGTAGAGCATACAGGATCGAAGAACGAAATCAAGTACATACACAAACGGACGCCTTCAAGCGTCCGTTCCTTCGATAACTGGTTGTGTATCTGTCGGTTGGGTTTTGCGTCAGGATAATCCGAATACGTCCATGACCCGGTCGGCCACAGTATTAAGAACGGCGTCGTTCAGATAGGAAGGATCCTGAAGCTTTGCTTTGGCCTCCGCAATCCGGTCTGTACGCACGTCGTCAGTCGCTCGCACATCCTGCTGAAGTCGATACACGTCCGCCTTGAGTCTGGCTTCATCGGAAAAAGCCACACTGTCGGATGGCGCAGACCGCTGCGGTTCCTGGGCTCGACCAGTACGGTTAACGGGTTGATTCGGTTGTATCGGGCCAATTCCTTCGATCGTCATAAGACGCTGTTCCTTCCAGTCAATATATCGACCATAGATCCGGTAATCTTTACACCTATAGTCTAATGTATTCGTGCCGTCCGTACAAGGACTGCGCACTCACCCTTGATCTGCGAACGGGAAGACAGTAGCTCGAGTACGTCTCGCACATTTCCCGCCACTATCTCCTCAAAAGCCTTCGTCATTTCCCTCCCGATTACAACGTCGGCTTCAGGACATACATCGGCAAGATCGCCCATCATCTTGACAATTCTGTGTGGCGACTCGTACACGACAAAGCTTTCTCCGCGCGCTACGAGCTCAGACAGCCTCTTCTTTCGTTTCCCCGACTTGGGGCTCAGGAATCCGTCAAACAGAACTGTCCGGCCAACCGGCCCGGCGACACTCACGAGCGCGGTAAGAGCAGATACGCCGGGGACGGGGACAATCGCATGCCCCGCCCGTCGACATGCCTCTACCAGGGCTGCTCCGGGATCGCTGACGCCCGGTGTACCGGCATCCGTGACCAGTGACACCCGCTCGAGGTCACCTATGCGACTGACCAGTGATGCCAGAGCCTGGGCGTCACTGTGGGCGTGAAATGCCGCGGTAGGTACGTGAATATCGAAATGTGACAGAAGCTTGCGCGTATGTCGTGTGTCTTCGCATACGACAAGATCGCTGTCGCGCAGCGTTCGGAGCCCTCGCAGCGTCATATCGTCAAGATTTCCGATCGGCGTCGCAACGACATAGAGTTCAGCCATAGTATCTCCTGCGCGCACGGCGAAGCCGAAGTGTCTGATACGGAAGCGCGATGATCAGGAAGAAACCCGTTACAAGGCCGGAAAGCAGGGGAAACCAGTCCCCGAGACGGGTATAGATGGTCGTCGGCAAATCCGTCGCGATTGGAACATCGCGTACCATGTACGCTTCCTCGAAGTACGGAAGCGTCTCAAGAATCCGGCCGTAGGGATCTACGTGGGCCGTAAGACCGCTCGCCGTCGAACGCAGGAGCTGTCGTCGGTTCTCAACTGCGCGGAACATGCCTCCGGCGAAGTGCTGTTTGGCCTGCACCTCAGTCAGTGACCAGTAATCGTTCGTCAGGTTCAGGATAACCTCTGCCCCGGCGAGAACGAACTGCCGCACCTCGTTCGGAAACACGTCTTCAAAGCAGATCGGTGTGGAGAAGCGAAAAAGCGGATGCTCGAACACGGTACGCTCGCGCCCGGGCTCCCAGAGGTTAATGTCGAAGGTCTGAAGCAACTCGTAGACCTCGGGAAGGATGTCGCGATAGGGAAAGTACTCAGTAAACGGGACGAGCTTGATCTTCCGGTAGGTTTCACGGCGCTCCCCGGCATCGCTGAAAAGCACCGCAGCGTTGAAGCTGTTGCGACTCAGTTCCCGCCTGCTCAAGTCACGTACGACCTCGTAATCATCGTTACCGGTAAGAAGCCAGGTGCCGATAGACCGCTGCCAGACGAGAAAATCATTAACGATAGGCGTCAGGGCACCGGGAGGGTCCTCGGCCGCCCAGCGGCGAATGTTCGGCACGAACGCTGTCTCCGACCAGGCGACAAGATCCGGACTCTCCCGCAGACTCTCACGGGTGAGTCGCTGAAGAATCGCGAGCGTCTGTCGATACTGCGCCTGCCGCGGATCGGTATTCTGTTGGATCAGGGCAACCCGTACGTTCCGCTCCGGCTCCTCGGCATGGTCGGCATAGACGAGAACCACGTGACCGACAAACCACACCGCCAGAGCCAGAGCGACACAGGCGGTAGCGGGAGCCATCCCGTGTGCCATACCTCTGCGGTTCAGTCTTGTGGGTCTGCTCCCGGATAGCGGATGCAGCCCCCCGGACCAGCCGGTGAGGCGGCGAAGGCTTTCTGCCAGACCGGCATTCACCAGAAGCACGACAAAACTTACACCCCATACACCGGTAAGCGATGAGAGCTGTATGAGGGCGGTGTTCGCATATTGTGAATGCGCCGTCAGTACCCAGGGATAGCCGAGAAAACCCGATGACCGGAGAAACTCGAAAAGCGTCCAGGAAAACGGCAGAATCAGCAGAGACCAGCGCGGAAAGCGGCGCAGGAGCACAGTGGTCGGAAGCATGTAGAGGATGTAAAACCCGAAAAAGAGCACGACGGCGAACTGCAGGGACACGAGATTGAATGTCGAGAGCCAGTAGTTCGACAGAAGCGTAACGAGCGTCCCGAAGATTACACCGTAGAAAGCCCCGCGGAAACGTGCGTGCACCTGCAGAACCAGGAACAGCGGCACAAGCGCGAACCATCCAAGCAGTGGCCACCCTTCGAGGTTCAGGCCGTTTGGGAATGCAAGTACCTGCAGAAGGGCTGCACATCCAACCAGTAGCAGGCTCCATGTGGCAGCACGCGACTTCGGCCCCGGCCAGGAAGCTGCCACGAGTCGGGAATACAGGAGGCGCGGGACGACGTAGCAGATCACATTCACCACCAGGAAGGGCAGGAAGCGCAGCAGGGTAACGGCCCGTTCAGTCTCGGTATCGAGCGCAAGCCGCAGAACACCGGTATCCTCGATGAAGCGGTCCACGTAGTCCATGTTCGCATTCAGCGCGTAAAAATACGCGAACAGGTAAAAAATTACGGCGAGGGATAGAAACAGCTCCGGCACAAAGAGCGCCCGCTTCAGACGCGTCCGCGAAAAACCCGGCGGAGTCAGCAGCATGACGCAACCCCAGATCATGTGCAGAACCAGGAGCAGAAGCACCGGAATGTCAGCTGGCCCGCTGCCGTCAACAGGAACCGGCCCCGCGACCGAGAAGAACAGAGAGACGGCTCCTGCAGCGAGGTACAGAACCGCAGTAATCCGGGCTGCTGTGCGACCCGCGTATGCATCAATCGGCATGATACGGTAGACTACACCAGCAAAGGTCATTATTCCACGGCCCGAACGGCTTGACCTTTACCCTCCGGCATCGGTAGACTCCTTATTCCTCGCATAATATGTGAAATAACGAATTGGAGGCGGAGTATGCCCGGACAAATCTCCAAGAATGCACGCCGTGAAGGCGCCAAAGAGCTCGTAAGCCGATGGGGTGGAAAAATCACCATGAAGTCGGTTTTTGAGAACGGCAAGATCCGTCACTATGCGGTGTGCGACAAGACAGGAAAGGAAGCTCGCAGGCCCAAGGACCTCATGTAGGCTCAGGCCCGTACACAAGACGAAAGAGGTTGGTATATGGCAAAACCAAAAGGTGGATTCCAGAGAGTGCGGCTGAAAAGCACTGAAAGTCCGCACTGTTACTACACCGTAAAGAACAAGCGCAACACTCCCAACAAAATGGAGTTCATGAAGTATGACCCTGTTGTACGCAAGCACGTTCTCTACAAGGAAACGGGGAAGGTATAAGTATGTCACGTGTATGCAAACTCACAGGGAAAAAGCCACTCGCCGGAAACCGTGTTTCACACGCGAACAATAAAACCCGGCACATGCAGCGGCCGAATATCCAGAAAAAGAGTATTTTTGTCCCTGAACTCGGCCGATCAGTTACCGTGCGTCTCTCGACACGCGCTCTTCGGACAGTCACGAAGAACGGCCTCATGCAGTACCTCAAGAAAGAGGGACTCAAGATCAAGGACATTCAGTAAGCGTTTCTGATACGCGTTCTGTAATAGCCTGCACGCTTCGATGCAGGCTTTTTTATGCCCGTGTGATCAGAAGGTCTGCGCATCGACAGGAGCGGTATCGGCAGACCTGCCCTCAACCCGGACGAACACCCGGTTCGGCAGGCAGGCTATCCACTCCCCGGCATTCGAGACCCAGCCTACACTGACGCAGATCTTGTCGCGACAGGGTGAATCAGGCACACGGACCATTCCACCAGCAATCTCGATCTCGGTCTCGCCAATAGGGCCGGAGACGGTGAACACGCGGTCCTCACTCAGGTTATAGAGGAAATCACGCCCGTCAGCCTGCACGCGTACTTCGCTTGATTCTACCGCACCGGTGTAGGCCTGTACGATAAAAAACACCACAACGGTTGCAGCTACCAGGAATGCAAGATAATCGAAAGGTTTGAATTTCATGATCGAAGCCGCGTTACTGTATCGCAGCAGGAAACCGGACTGCAAGAGCGTCGTCAACCGAGCCGTCCGGTGATTTGACAGAAACGGCTGTTCTGAGGAATCTTTCGGACATGTCGGTGATAGACGTTACAGGGATTGTACTTGGCTTCGTGTTTCTGTTTGCCGTACTCGGAGCCGCCGGTGCACTGCGCTCCCGGGCAGGACTCGACGTTTTCGTGACAAGAAAAATCGTTCACATCAGCGTTGCACACTGGTGGCTGATCGCACTTACGTTTCACGAAACGCTCGGTCCGGCACTCGTGGGACCGATTGTGTTTACGGTTCTTAACTACATAAGTTATCGCAGGAGCCTGTTCCCTGCTCTTGAGTACCGGGACAAAACTGCGAATCTCGGTACCGTGTATTTTCCGATTTCGCTTATTGTACTGGTCGCGCTGAGCTTCGGAGGCTACGTGCCGATGGCAGCTGCAAGCATCGGCGTCTTCGTTCTGGGCTACGGTGACGGTCTTGCCGCGCTGATTGGCCGGACATACGGCAGGAGAACCTTTACCGTCTTTCGGAACACGAAGAGTTACCTTGGATCGGCGACAATGTTTGTCGTCGCATCGCTGATATCCCTTTTTGTCGGCCTGCGCCTGCACGGTGGCAGCGCAGCGCTGCAGGACCTCGTACTCGCCTCGGTGATCATAGGGACTGCAGCCATGCTGCTGGAGATGCTAACACCCTACGGCGTTGACAACATTACGGTGCCGATCGGCATTACGCTCCTCGCCACGCTGCTTCCCGTCACGCAGGGCGGCACCGTCGCCGTCGTGTTGCCGGCAGCGGAACTGTCACCGCAGGCAGGGCTCTGGGCAATCGGACTTAATGCGGTGGTCGCACTACTCGCCTATCGAAAGAAGTCCGTTACAGAGAGCGGAGCGCTGGCAGGGTTTACCGTCGGAACCGTGCTGTTCATGGCCTCAGCAGGCCTCTGGGGACTCCTGATGCTGTTTTTTCTCTCCTCCACGGTCATCGGAAAGCTCAAGCCGGACCGCAGGACAGATGCGCAGGCAGTGGAGGCAAAAGGCTCACGGCGGGACGCCTGGCAGGTGTTCGCCAACGCCGGCGCCCCGACCATCGCAGCGCTCATCTATCTGTTCGGCGGTGGCCAGGCCGCCGTGTTTGCCGCGATCGCTGGCCTCGCCGCGGCGACAGCGGACACCTGGTCAAGCGAAATCGGCGTTCTGAACCGGCGGGATCCCGTGTCCATCCTCACTTTTCGGCCAGTTCCTGCGGGTGTATCCGGCGGCGTCAGTGCCCTTGGCTTTCTTGCCGGCGTGCTCGGCGCGCTCGCTGTTGCGCTGGCAGGCATCCCCGTCGCGCAAACCATGGGGCTGTCGCCTGCGGGAGTGGTCTCACTGGCAATCACCGCATTCAGCCTTGGCACCTTCGGTACCGTACTCGACAGCCTGCTCGGTGCCGGACTGCAGACACGCTACCAGAGGCCCGACGGCAGTATCACCGAGAGTCCCCATGCGAATGACGGCTCGAGGTATCTGCGCATTCGAGGTGTACCGGGAATCACGAATGATATGGTCAATTTCCTGACAACTGCGGCGATCACGGTCCTTGCCGTCGTTCCGGCGCTGTAGGTCAGAATCAGGTTCGAAAAGGACTCGTCTCTTCGACCATCCACGCCAGGTAGGCCGGGAGACCCGTCTCGATGGGTAAAACAAGAAGCTCGGGCACTTCGTAGGGGTGACGTAGCGTCATAAGGCGTGTCAGGTCGTCTATGCGGTCTGAGGTCGTCTTGCAGACGAGAAGCGACTCGCGTTCCGCCTGCACCTCACCGTCCCAGCGAAAGAAACTACGGCCGCCCGCAAACACCTGAACACAGGCTGCCATGTGGCCTTCAACGATTTCTTTCGCGAGTTCTTCGGCGATGCCCTCAGGCGCAGTGATGAGCACCACCTTCTGGGGCATCTGTGTCACGCGGTGTGCTCGGTAACCGTTGCCAGCTCTTCATCCTTAAAGATCCGGTCAATATCGAGAATGATGATGAACCGGTCCTCGAGTTTACCGATCCCACGAATGAACTTGTTATCGATCGCGGTCCCGATACTCGGCGCCGGTTCGATCTGCTGGTCGTTCAGACCGATCACTTCCTGTACCGAGTCTGCGAGGGTGCCGATGACGACGACCTCACTGTCGATACCAACCTCCATGACGACGATCGACGTATCTATGGTCTGCTCGGTCTTACCCATATCAAACTTCAACCGGAGATCGACGACAGGAACGACACTACCACGAAGATTGATTACACCACGCATAAAGTCATGCGTACGAGGAACTTTGGTAAGATCGGTAAATTCAAGTACCTCTTTTACCTTGCCTACTTCCACTGCGTACTGTTCCCCGTCGAGGGTGAACGTTAAATACTGGTTGTCAGCTGTCTGAACCGTATCGCTCATAATGCGCTCCTTGCCACCTGCATGAATCTGACGGCCTACAAATGCTTATCTCCAATTTATACATTAGTTCTGATGTTCGTAAAGGGTTAAAACTGTCTTCCGCGCTAATGTGATGGCTTTCCCGAGAGTTTAGACAGAAGACGGTCGCGTGCCCGACCTTTGATCCCGAGACCGTCTGCCGCTTCCTCTGCGGTCTGTCCTGTCAGAATCAGTTGCAGAGCCTCGTACTCCTGCCGGCTGAAACTGACGCTACCGACCATATGCTGCTCAAATGCATCGGTGGCAATCGGGGCGACAGCCCTTGCACAGTCGAGCATTGTCGTGGCGTAGGCCCGTATCTCGTATTGCGCGTGGGCGTCGATGCGGAGCGAGAGAAAATGAAACAGATTATGCAGGTCAATCTGCCAGTACCATTGCGTATATAGACTCAGGGGAAGGTTCACGCGCGCAAGCTCGCGCGCCACACCGGCATCGACACGATCGACATAGGCCTTGTAGGAACGCGCCTGTTCTTCGGCAAGTGCTACCCGGAAGACTTCGGCGGCCTGTGGATCGAGCGGTTCGCTGCTTCTGCCCTGTTTGTTGTCGTCGCTTTGTGCTGCTACGTGCTCGTGGTCGGGCACGTAAAACTCGTCTTCCATAATGCTGTATCGACCGCTGATCTCGTTCAGTCGGGCTGTCCGGTGCCGCACCCACTGTCTCGCGACAAAGATGGGCATCTTTGTGTGGAAGGTCAGAATGACCTGTTCGAAAGGCGACGTGTGCCTGTTTCGCATGAGGTAATTTATGAGTCCCTTGTCCTCACGGAAGCTCTTGGTTCCGGCCCCATAACTGACTCTGGCAGACTGCACGATACGGTCATCGCTACCCATATAGTCCACAAGTCGAACAAAACCCTTATCGAGTACCTTCAGTTCCCTGTCGAGAAGCTGTTCTGCCGCTTCTACCACACTATGTCCCACCGCGTGTCTCCTGTTTGCCTAATCGCGTGCCAGATCATGCAGAAGGTCAAAGTGACCATTCCGCTCCGCCCTGATCCGGTAAAACTCACGCCATTCATCCGAAAGAGCGGCGTGTCCGGCGAGCCCGTCAAGAGGCCTGACGGATACGCCACCATCCGGATCCTTGTAATGCGTGACCAGATCGGCCACAACCCGCTCGACTGCGACACCTGTCGCCGTTCCCCGCATAATAACCCGCACAACAGCACTGTCACCAGTCGCCGCCCAGGCGGCCTCGGCCCGATCGGGTTCGAGGGGCCATGTCTGGCCCGACACGAAGTTACCGAGGCTCGGCATAATCAGAGCCGGCCCGGTGCCGGTCCGTTCATGCAGGAACCATTGCTGAAGCACGTGCGGATGATTCCCCCAGACGATATCAGCCCCGGCATCCGCAGCGGCAATCATGAACGACAGGGTTTCCTCATCAACATTCTGAAGATACTCGATACCATCGTGCACGCTCAGAACGAACACGTCATAACCCTTTGTCCATTCCGACAGGGCCTTCATGAAGGCACCTGCTGCGTCCGGATCGCCGCGCGGGACGAAGTGTACTGCTTGACCCGCACTCGAGTCGTTCAGAAGCCGTGTGAGCGCGAGAAAGCCGATCCTGAGCCCGGCGTGGGGTAACACGGTAATCTCGAACCGGTCACCCGGATAATCCTCATCTTCAGCATCGGAACGCAGTCCATTGAACCAGATATGATGGTCGCGTGCAATCGTCTCCATTGTCGTTCCGGTAGCCCGGATACCGGCCTCGCCGAAGTCCGTACTGTGATTATTGGCGAGACTGAACACCTGTATACCCGCTTCGACTGCTGCCTCCACGTAGGCGGGATGGACATTGAACCGCGGATAACTCGACTGCGGTCGGTCGGGGTCGACCACGAACTCAAGCTGCCCGAACACAAAATCCGCCTCGGCGAAAAGCGGAAGAACGTGCTCGTAGATCCGATCGTATCCGCGCATGTTGTAGTTCACGTCGTGCCCCATGATATCTCCGAGAAAGACCATTCGAAGCTCAGTCTCACCGGGGGGATCGTCGGAACACGCTGAGGAAACGAGTATGAGGACGATCAGCAGAACACCGGGTTCCGGCAGGAAACGGATCATAACCGTCACAGTATACGCGCAGCGGTGACACCTTGAAAGATTACGAGTCTCGGGTGAGGATATGGTTTCATCGCGTTACTAACGGCAAAGGAGACCGTTCCATGCAAGATACCGGCATACATCTCGATTCTGCCCGGACCCGTACCATGAGCACGCAGGCCCGCCGCCGCATGAGGTCGTTTCGATCGGCCGATTCGGCGGGGCGCACAAAGGCTGCACGAAGCATTGCCAGCGAGATAGCGTCCGATTTCCTCGGCGGCACGACAGTCGATGGAGGAGCCCGATTCGGATTCTGGATTCCCGGACTGCAGGAGTTGTTGGACCGCGGCGGTATATTCGAGCTTGAACTTCTTCTGATGCCCGATTCGGTCATGCCGGCCGACCTCTCGCATACGGAGGAGACCGAACTTCAGCTGACCCGACTGCGCATACCGCTGGAAGCGGTCGATGAGCTGCTCCTTGCCCATGTCCACGGCGTGCCGAGCGGTACCCGATCGAAGATGGGCGCTCTCTACTGGATACAGTATAAGAGCCACGAAGGAACACACTATATCATACGCGATCCTCTGGCGGCTTCCATGCCCTTTGGTATCTATGCTCCCGGTGAGCTGTACGACATCGCTTCAATGCACACGAAGCGACGCGATGCGGAAATGCTGCGCACCTACGTGCGGGAAACGTATCCCGACGGTTCAGTCAGAGCAAACGACATCGGGTCAACGCTTGAAGTACACGTCGGAACCGCGACTCAGGACGGCACGATCGCCGGCCTCACACGCATGTATCAGGGAATTGCGAAGAAGATCCGTACTGCATTGAATGAGGACCGTAATGATCCGTATCGCACTCTCACGAGTTTCGAGAAAGCCTTCGTCGGATACGACACGGTGGAACTCATGCCCGAGGTGCCTCAGGCTGAACGAGTCTTCGCCGGGACGGGAGAGTTTTTTCGACTGACCGGGGAAGATCCGCTTCCGGATATCGACGACGCCGAAATCCTCTCCCTGACCGGAGGCCTGTTATCCAAGGAAAGCCATGCCGCGGGTCTCAGCCCCGAGGGTCTGATCAGGGGAAGACGGCAGAACGATCTGGTGGTGCGAGTCAGGCGCCCGAACCTCGCGGGATGGGGCTACGACGTCGTTCTTTTCGGGACTGCCGCGATCAATCCTTCGATCCTTGAGACTGGTCGTCCCGACGAGTTTGTCGAGCTCATCAACACCCTGCACACCATGCCCGACCGCCCGGTGCAGGTTGCTCTCGACAGTGTGCTCGGGCATGCCGATTTCCAGGGGGCACTCCTCCTGCCCCGGTTCGATACCGATACGCGACCCGAAGCCGTCGCTCTGAAGTACCGCAACAGCGCCTTTCTTAAAGGCACCAACATGTATGGGCGAGACGTCAACTACGCGAATGCCCTTCCCCGTGCGATTCTTTACGAGCTGTATCGTCGGAAGAACGATTTCGGTGTGGATGCAATCCGCGTCGACGGAGGACAGGACTTTGTCGAAGACATAGACAGCGAAACAGGACTCAAGCTTCAGGATGATGCCTTTCTGCAGGAAATGGCCGAATATCGCCAGCAGATAGCGGGCGTGGAACGGCGTCTCGACATAAACATAGAGGACGGCCGACCGTGGCCCGACGATATCAACTGGAGTTATAACAGCTCTTATCTCTGCCACGTGTGGGAGCGCGTACTGCCGGACGGCGACCGGGTGAAACAGTGGGGACCGTTGATCTTTGCACACAACGTGCACGGTAAGTTTCGCTGGTTCTACGACAAATGGGATCGCTTTAAAGACTGCTTTACCGGCGGTGAAGACTGGATTACCGGAAACTCGACACACGACAATGCCCGATACTTCTACCGCATGGTCCCGCCGCGAAGCTCCGCACAGTTCAACCCACGCAAGACACGCGATTCCTACTACAACAGCGAGCTGGGCAAGACACTGCACGAGGTGCCTGGCAATGCGCTGAACAACCCGGCTCTCACAGCCCTGAATACAGCCTTTCTGCCGGGCTCACCGATGTTCTTTCTGCAGTCTACACTCGAGTCGCCATGGCTCTTTTTCCGTGACATACAGGACCGATACGACATCAAGGTCGTCGCAGACGAGGCGGCGAGGTTCCTGAACTGGTACGTTTCTCCTGAGCTGTATCGGTCAAAAGGATTCTTCACGCGCATGAAAGCCCTGGGGTTCAGGACGCTTTCGACGCTCGTGGCCCCCGACGGCGGCGGTCTTCCCGGCATGTGGAGGAGTGGCGGCGGTGTACAGAGGGGATTCATGGATGTGCTCTTTGCGTTGCACGAACGGATCAAGACCGACGGGATGGTCGCGATGTATCTGTTCGAGCCGTCAGAGACGCTCGGTGGATATCGAAGCGCCGATGCGCTTCGGGCCCGTGTTCGGGAACTTACCGTTCCCGACGGCGCCCACATGAAGCGCCTGGTCCGACGGCTTCAGGAACGCATTGATGCTGATCCGGTGGAAGCCCGGCGTATGGCGAACGCGGTACGAAAGGAGTTCCGTATTGCCGAACTCATGTACCGGGAGGAGCCTGAACTGCACACCGAAGAGCTTGAAAAGCTTGCCGTCCTGCGTGATCTCGGCCGGGAAGATCCGGGAATTCTTACGCTTCTGATTGCGGATGCAGCCCGTCGTGACGAGTATGACCCGAACGGATGGGCCGGCAACAGGGCACTCCGTTCCGCCTGCCCGCCCGAACTTCTGGAACATAACAGACTTTCAGTCGACACCCTCAGGCGTGTCGCCGCAGACTTCATGGCGGATGCCGCTGAAGCCTGTGTCGTTACCCACCATGCGAACCGCTTGAACGAACAGCGAATCGCATTCGCGCTTAACTGCCGCACCTTTCGAAACACACATCCGTGGATAGCTCGCAATCCCGGTCGTGACGTCCGGCGTGATTTCTTTAACCGGAACATCGTGGCAAACGGAGCCCGACAGATAGGAGGATGGAGCGATACTGGCGATCCAGTCAACGCGAACACCGTCTATTACGGATGGCGAACTGATGCGGACAGCGGAGACCAGTATATCTTCGTTGCCAACATGGAAGGGCGTCCGCTGAGACGGTATCCGCTGCGCTTCCTGTTCCCGTTTACGGATGTGTGGACAGTCGTTCTTAAATCGCCGGGACTCGATTCGATCCCGGAAACGATCAGTCGCGAGACGGTATTGTCGCCGTTCCGTGCTGGAGACGTAGTGATCGCGAAACGCCGCGGAAAAGCGGGCCTGCCAGGCTGACAGATCCGCCCCCGGGCGCGTGAAGAGATCAGGCGGGAAAGACACCCGTCGACAGATATCGGTCGCCGCGGTCACAGATGATCGTGACGATCACCGCACCCGTCGTCCCCGCTGCCTCAAGCTCAGCAGCCAGAGCTACCGCTACGGCAACATTTCCACCCGAGGAAATCCCTCCAAAGATGCCCTCCTCAGAGGCAAGGCGCCGCGTCGTCTCTTCGGCGGTCTGCTTGTCGACCGATCGGGTTTCATCGAGACGGGAGGGATCAAAGATCGTTGGCTGATACTCTTCCGGCCATTTTCTGATTCCTGGTATGCCACCCGATGCATCCGGCGTTACCCCGACGATGCGGATCGCCTCGTTCCGCTCCTTCAGGAACCGTGAAGTCCCCATAAGGGTGCCCGTTGTGCCCGTCGAAGCAACGAAGTGTGTGACAGTGCCATCGGTATCATCCCATATCTCAGGACCCGTAGTTTCATAGTGCGCCCGCGGATTGTCCTCGTTTCGAAACTGGTCGAGTATGACCCCTTTTCCCGACGCTTCGAGTGAACGAGCGGTCTCGATCGCTTCTTCCATGCTCCCCTCGCGACTCGTCAGTACCAGCTCCGCGCCGTACGCTTTCATGACCGCACGTCGCTCAACACTCATGTGCTCCGGCATAACAAGGACCATTCGAAACCCGAGTACACTCGCCGCCAACGCGAGCGCAATACCGGTGTTGCCGCTCGTCGCCTCGATGAGCGTATCTCCGGCCTTGATGCGACCTGATTCCTGAGCACGACGGATCATCGAATAGGCTGGCCGGTCCTTGACGGACCCCGCAGGGTTATTGCCTTCGAGTTTACATAACACCAGGTTTTCGCCCCGATAGAGGGACCGGAGTTTCACCAGAGGCGTGTTGCCTATGCATTCTTCGATAGTTTTGATGTTCATGGGAGTAGTATAAGTTTCTTGCTTGAGTAACTCAACATCTTTACTGTCCACCACCCTGGTGGTGTTTACCTCCTAAGCGGCTGCGTAGGAAGGAGTTACCCGTCTACTTCTCCGAATCTCTCGTTCAGGGGTCCAGTGCAACTGCAGCCAATC